>NZ_CP121449.1:0-83976 GCF_052975125.1 Staphylococcus sp. aM | reverse complement strand
GAATTTTATACTCGTTCCTTTTCGGTTCACTTTAGTGAACTTATATTTATTTTATTTCTACCTCTAATTTTATATTGTTCTTTATTTGATTATATACTCTGTATATCGCTTAATTTCCTTTTAATTTTTATTATTACTGTTTACTTATCTACTTATTTAATGATATATTTAATTAGTTATACCTTTTTAAAGGTTATTGTATTTTATAGTTCGTTTTAGAGAACTTTTATTTTTATTACTTGATTATGGTTATAAATGTCTTTAAAACCTTGATATGACGGCATTATAAAAAGCACCATAATTAATATGGTGCTTGGTTGCTGCTTTTATTTTTTATCTAACTCTATCATCATGTCCGTGATAATTTACTGGTGTGCCTCCTAGTTGATAAAAACGGTCGTACATATAGCCTGAAAGCTCCTCAAACGCCGTATTTAAACGGTTAAATGCGTTTCTAGTACCGATATATTCACGGTCTTCTAATAACGCTCTTCTTGTATAAGCAACTTCTTTCGCAAACGCAACGTTTAAATCATATGATGCTGAGTTCCTATTTCTACTTTGAAAATACTCTAAACCTGCACTCTTAATAGGGTTTAAAAGGTCTAGAAGCGGTTGTGCGTCAGGTCTTAATCCTCTTTCTTCTGCAATACTAGGTCTTGCGTCTGTAAGGCTCTCAGCCTCTTGTATATAGCCACTATCTTCTAAATCGCCGATAACATTATCAACTTCTTTTTGTACGTCTTCTCCTTGCTCTAATGCTTCTCTATAGCGTACAAAGCCACTTGTATAATCACTTCTTAGCTTTTCAATCTTTTTAACAATACTCTCTGCTTTATCTTGTTTACCGTCTTCCATAGCGTCGATTAAGTCCATAAGCACATTTAACTCTTCGATTTCTATTTTTCGAACTTTCAACAATCGCCATGCTTCTCCTATGCTGTCTTCGTCTAATTCGCCGTCTAACTTTTCTCTAGCACGTTTTAATTGCTTAACCGATGGTTGATTATCTCCATCTGCTTTATCTTCTTCTATCGCCTCTATATGCTCGTCTATTCGGTCTCTTGCACTTTGTGCTACATTCTTTACGTCTGCGTCTACTTCGAGCTTATCACCTTGCTTGATTACACGTTGCTGTATCTTGCCTAGTGTATGCGATAGATTACTATATTCTTTTCTCAACACATTCATATACTCATAACGTTGCTCTAAACTGCTTAAATACGGCTCCATTAAGCCCTGTGCCTCGTCCATCATTTGTTCTATCACTAGAAACTTATCTAAATTTGTGTTCGCCATTACTCAATCCCCCTTAAAACTATCTCAGTTCTTGGATTTTCCATTTCTTGAAACTTGCCCATTGATACCAATGCTACTCGGCTGTCTTTGACTTCTAATCCTCTGAAGATGCCGTCTAATGCTGCTTTGAGCAAGTTATCTATATCAGGTGCTGTCGTCCTTGTTAGCTTTTTTATTCGCTTTTGACTTCTTGGCGCTTGTACGTAAAACATGATTTCAGCTTTCACGCCTAACTCGGTATTTATCACGTCATAAAAATCATCATTAATCGCATTATCTTTCGCTAGTTCGGCTTGTATTGCGTCTAAATAATCACTATAAGACTGGTCATAATACGTGATAGTACGTCCATCATCTAAACGTCTTGTACGAGGTCTCGGTGTCCCCATAGGTGGTAACTTGATTGTGTATCTCCATACCTTAGCCATCGCTATTCACTCCTACTTATCTTCCTGTTCTCGCTTTTGTGCGTCCCAAAATTCAGCGATTCTATCGCCTTCTGATTGCTTATAAGCTCGTTCTTTTTCTATTCGTTCTTGGCTATCTTTAGGCAAAGCTTCTATTTCTTCTTTCATCGCTTTACGCTCAGCATTATGTTTAGCGATAACTTCTGATTTGTCAGGGATTTGAGCCCGTTTATCTGTTTTGTTTTCAGTTTCTATTTCGGCTTTCTCTTTCCTTGCCGTCGGCTTACCTTGATAACCTAAATAATCCATATTCATATCTTTCGTATGTTTTTGAATGACATCAGCCTGTGCTTTTAAATCGACGTCAGATTTTTTCTTCGGTTTTTTATACTTTTCAGGGTGTTCTATAGCGTCGTTAAATAGCTCAATGACAGTGTTTAGTTGATTCAACGTGAAGATATCTCCTAACGCATAAAGTGCGTCCTTTTCTTCAGTTTTGATCTTGATTAGTTTCTTATATTTGAAGATAGCTGTTTTACCTAACTCTAAATGTTCAGCTAATAATTTCCACTGTGCGTCACTGACAAACCATTCTGCGATATTCTCACTTTTTGTTTTTGAGATACTTAATATCTTCTGTGTTTTAGTGTTAGCCATATTAAAACGCTCCTTTAATCATTAATTTTAATTATTTAACTTAATACTTATATCTTTACTTACGTCTTTATTTGCGTTCTTATTTACGTTTATAAGTAAACAACCAACTTTGCTCTATAGTTATGATTAGGGACATATATTGCTTATTTATTATCCTATTTACTATTTTACTTATTATCATATTAATATCTCTATTTACATAATTATTTATACTTATACTTACAGTTATGAATACTTCTTTACTTACATTTATATTAATAGTTCGTTTTAGTGAACTTTTAATTTAGCTTAAGTATAAATTATCTAGTTCTTTTTTGCAAATTGATTTTAAATTTAATTTATATAATAAAATATATTAATTAAAATTTAAAAATAACTAATATGTAATATTAGAGGTTTTATCCAATATCTCTTTATTGATCTCAAAAATATCATTTCATAATGACATAAAGTACATAGTTGTTAAATGTTTCATTTTTTTCTTTAATAGGTATATCATCTTTACTACCTTATTCAAAGTCACGTTTGCATTTTGTTATGTTTATATCTCTATTTTTTCTGGTAACAATCTTCTTTTATTTACTGACATTAAATTGTGTTTCTTAATAATATAAGTTGCTATTTCAATATTAAGTACTTACAAGTTTATTGATGTTCTTATTTATATATATACTTACAAGTTTATTGATGTTCTTATTTATATATATACTTACAAGTTTATTGATGTTCTTATTTATATATATACTTACAAGTTTATTGATGTTCTTATTTATATATATACTTACAAGTTTATTGATGTTCTTATTTATATATATACTTACAAGTTTATTTTTGAGTAAACACAAAAATAAACCCTATTAACAAATCAAATTCTTTGTTAATAGGGTTTTCTTAACTTTCCCTTCATTTATCTGAAATATAATATGTAAAACTAGTTTACATATAATTGTTTTATAATCTCGTTTAAAAATTCTGAAGATGATGAATAATTATTTTCTTCAACTAACTCATCTAGTTTTTTTCTAACTGAAGGCTGTAACATAAATTGATATCTCTTTTTCTTTTCTTTAATTTTATCCTTTTTAATCTCTATTTTTTTATATGATGTATTAGGTGATACTGCATTTTCTAAAGCTTTTTCTATATTATTTTCTTGATTGTTACTATCAATTTTTTTATTAAACGCCATTTTAAAACACCTTTCATAATGAATTATGTGCATAAACATACACATGTTGGTATATATACTTATGATTATGTGAGTAAAAGTTAAAGTACTCTTTTTACTTTGTACTAATCAAGCATCTTTAATAGCTTTACAACTATTTATAAATTGCTGAAAAAAACTTTTTTCCTTTAAGTATATTGTAGGTTCTTGTTTAAATGATACAATTGGCTTTTTTTCTAAAACACTGCGTGTAATTAATTCCTTATCAGGAAAATAAGTTATATAATTTTCTTGATTTTCAATGCTTTTTTTAAAATTGATTGATGATTTAGTATTATGTTTGACCATATTTCCAACGAAAAAAAGTTTAGCTGTTACATAACTTTCTCGTGTCCTAAAGTCAATTAAATCCTTCTTTAATTTATTAATACGATATGAAATGTTTGCATTCGAATCATCACTAAATCCACTTGGCTTATTAGGAGAAATTACTTTATGGCTTACAACAATTGCATTTCTTGTTGATGTACTGAAATCAGGATGTGTATCAATAATAATATAGTCATATTGACCAATATTATATTCTTCATAGTAATCATCCAGCCACATATATAATTGCATGTCTTTTCCATCTGTCGTACTCATATGCTTCTCATACTCATCTAAACGCAAAAATCCACTGATAAGATCTATATTGTTATTAATATGGTGTATCTTAACTTTTTCTTCAATATGTAGTGCATCTATTTTTTCGAATATAGATAAAACAGTATTTTTTTGATCATAAATTCCTAATATTTGAGATAAATTGCATTGATGATCAAAATCTATCATTAATACTTTGTACCCCAAGTCAGCTAAATATGCGGAAAAATTATAGGATAATGTTGTTTTTCCTACTCCACCTTTAACGGCTGCGAATGTTATTATTTCCATTTAGACACCTCCTTTTCCACCTTAACATAAACATACACACATGTATACACATATGTATGAGTATATATCGAAATTCCGCTTCTCTTTATTCATGATATAAATATATATTTTGGATTTTAACTTTAACCAATTTATAGTAATGAAATAAAAAAGAAAGAAGAGGAGAAAAAAATGGCAACTTTACCCAAAGAGGTTAGACAAAAATTGGAGTCTAATATTCATATTTATAAAGTAAATAGTAAAAACATATATTATACAGATGAATTCAAACTTAAAATTGTAGAAGAATATAATCATGGAAAAGAACCCGAAGATATATTTAGGGATGCTGGAATAGATGTAAATATTCTTTCACAATATCGTAATGAAAAACACATAGAGGGCAGATTATAGAAATGGAATAGTCAGCAAATTAATATTACTGATGATATTTCAACTACTTTAGAAAAAGAATTAAATGAAGATGCATCCGCCTTTAAACCACAAAAAGAACCATCTGAAATAGCTATATACTCTAAAATACTGTCTCAAGGAAAGCATATAATTGAAGAATTAGAAAAAATTGAAATAAGCAAACTAGATCTTACTAAAGAAAAATATCAGTCTATTATTGATCTAACAAAAGAAGGAATAATTAGAACAGTAAACAAAATATAAGCCTTTATATTTTGTTATTACTTAGTTTCAGTAATAATATATACGGTTTCCCTTTAAATAAAGTAAGACGGACAGCACACAAACATACACACCAATATATTGATGTGTATGTTTGTGTGCATCTATATTTCAATTAAAAATTATTAACTTAGATAAATCATTTTATTTCTGCAACTCAGGGTCTTATATAAAACTTGTATTATCTATTAATCATAGATTTAATTAGCACAGTCACAATATTCTGTGGATCTCCAAATAAAGCCATTTTTGGACTTTTTGTAATAACACCTCTGTTATAATCTTCTTCGTATCTTTGAGTAAATGCTCCTTTGATACTTATAAATAGATAAGTATATACTTTGGTAATCGTTTTGTTGTGTATTTTCTATTTTCGATTTACACGGATTAAGATTTCTTCAATTTCACTCTTCAAATCTTCAAGGCAATAATTTGTTCCCTAGAGTTGATTATGTTTATAGTGTTACTAAATGCATATTGTGTGAATCAGATGGATTATTCTTATTATTGTGTAATTTAATATCTACATTCTTTGACTCATTTTGTTCAACATTTATATCTTAAATTGTAGTTCCTACATTGCTCACGATTAATAGCTTGTGTTTCACTAGGGTATTAATATGTTTTAGTGTATGCTTTGATTTGATGTTCAATACATCTATGAAACGGTCATATGTGTATTTGTTGGATTTCTTTTCTTTATTATAATAATAGAATTGGTGATCCTTGATTTTAGACATATAGATGTAAAGACGTTGTTTATCCATTTTTGAAGTAAAATCAATAAGTCCCTCTTTTATTAATTCTTTTTGAATTTAGTGACCGCGTTCATACTGATATTTAACATTTGTTAAACGTATACAGTGAAAGATATCAATGAAAAGATATTCAAATATGTGGCTGAGGACATCAGAAACATCGAATCACGGTTTGAAATATATAAAATTGTCGACGGCAGAAAAAACAATATGAATTTGAATTTTAAACCCTCTCAGCCGTCTATATAAGTCCGTTAAGTATGAATTGCATGTTATGATAAATATCAAATTGCGGTGCATATCTGAAGAGTGTACTTTAGATGACTGTTGCGATGGTCATCTTTTTTATGTTCAAAATCAATAAAAAAAGCACTGTCTCCTTTACTGCATGCCAACTGACATTCAAGCTAATATTAAGTTATATTCATTAGGTAATCGAGGGATATTCTCCTCCCTTACCTCAACTATAAAATGAGGTGATAAAAATGACAAAAATTAATCGAATCAAAATCAAAATATTCTGTAACTATATGATAGGTGTTTCTGTTATCGCCTTAGCCTTATTCATAATCTTTTACTTTTAGTATTTTCTAAACGTTTCACTCATTTAATATAATTATCGAAACAATTGAAAAACTCCTAAATAGCGATTTATCTGCGTATTATATTCATCAAAAAACAGGTGTGACGGCATCAAGTATTCAACGTTTACGAAGTGGCGAACGCCAACTGAACAAATTAACGTTAGATAGTACCGAAAAATTATATTGATTTCAATTAGAGTTAGAACAAAATCAAAAAATTACGGAGAGTTTAACAATGAACACTGATGCATTGTGTCGTATATTGAATTTGAAGCAGGATAAGATAATGGTAAATCAATGTAAACATGCTATAACTTATGTAAAGACATGTAAATACTAACGGAGGCGTATTTTATGAAAACAACATATGCGAAAATATATAAAAGCGGAAATGGACAAGCAATTAGCTTAAAGAAAAATATATTACAGCAAGTAGGATTAAAAGTTGGCGATGATATAGAAGTAAAAGTCAAATCAGGACAAATTGTTTTAACCAAACCCAATTCTTTTAAAGAAAAATGGAGAGATTTTGTTGAAAGCGGTGGCAAATATGATCATAACAAGTATGATTGGGGTCAATCAGTTGGACGTGAATTATGGTAAATCTATATGATGTAATTAAATTAGATTTTAATCCAGTCATTGGTACTGAAAAAGGAAACTATCGTCCTTGTTTAGTCATAAGTGATACTGAATTTAATAAGGTTTCCGGTTTTGCTTGGGTTATTCCTATTACAAAAAGATACGATGAGCGATACCCAACAGATGTATTAGTGAAGACTAAAAATCAACATATAAATGGTTTTATCGACTGCACACAAATTAAATCTGTTGATATACATGCTCGTCCATATCGATATCTTGATATATCGACAACTGAAAAGGTAATAGAAGTAAATGATAGATTGAAAAGTTTATTAAATCTATGAAATTAAAAATGATAAGTCCTCTAATCATTATTGATGAAGGGATCATCATTTTTGTGCTTTAGATTCTCTAATGATTCGAAGTCAAAAAAATAAGCCCTCGTTTATAGGTACGAGGGCAATAATAATTGCTTCATTTATGTATTTATTAAGATGAATGCATAAATGTGGACTAGTCCAACATTAGAAAGTTATTCCCTTTCTATTTTCATGAATAAACTTTCAAATCCACCAATATAATCATAAGACTTATCTTTTTCTATAGATGTATGCTTAGGAGATACGTCTATACTTCGAGTTGATGTTTTTTATTAATCCAAACTGTACTACCTTCATGTTTTGGTTTGCTTTAACGTTTTAATCAATTTCTGTGAAGCGAAAATAATTTTAAAATCATTAATATACCTATTTTACATAAAGCTTCAATCATTATAACGTACTTTAAATTGTACAATAGTGATGTGATGATACACATATAAATAACAGTATAAGTATAAATGTATGTAACATGGTATTTACAAATCTTTTTTCATCGTGACTACTGTCTTATAAACGTCGCCCTTTTTAATATATTTTTATAAATATTTTTAAAACCTTTTTAGGGATTGTTTTATACCTAGAGAGACAATGGATTCAAGGTATTAGAGGGAGTAGTTTTGCCACATAAAAGGAGTAGTTTTGCCACATAAAAGGAGTGTTTTTGCCACATAAAAGGAGTGTTTTTGCCACATAAAGGGAGTAGTTTAAATATAATCACTCCTTTTATTCATTGACGCCGCTATAAAAGTGTTTTATGCTTATATTCAATTGGTATAAAGGAGTATTCATTTTTTTAGTACTCCTTTATATGATGTAGTTAATGATGGAGTGATAATAAAATGTCTGGTGAAACAGTTGTATATAAAAACGATCTAAACCTCGTCCCATTAAGAAAATTTACAAGCATAGAAATTAATTTGTTTTTTGCGATGTGCAATAAGTTAAAAGAACAAGACACCTACACGTTACATCTGACTTTTGATGAATTAAAAGAATTAAGTAATTATAATCCTAAAACACGTAATATTAGTAGATTTGTGAAAGATTTGGATGATGTATATAAAAAAATGTTGGAATTAACAATTAAGTATGAAGATGACGATATCATAGAGCGCTTTGTGTTGTTTAATCATTATAGAATTCATAAAAAGGAACAATATTTAGAGATTTCAACATCTCCTAATCTAAAGCATATACTTAATTCAATTACGAATAATTTTACAAAATTTGAACTAGAAGAAATGACGACGCTTAAATCAACGTATTCTAAAAACATGTTTAGAATACTTAAGCAGTTTAAACATACAGGTTATTTAAAAATAAAAATAAATGATTTTAGAGAGCGATTAGATATTCCAACATCGTATAGAATGACCGATATTAATAAGAATGTATTAAAACCTATTATTAACGAACTCAGTTATATTTTTAAAGCATTAAAGATACATAAAGTTAGAGCAAAAAAGGGACGAAAAATAGAGTATCTGGAATTTATATTCGAACCTGAAAATCGTATTTATAATAAAAAGTACGCTAAAAGTAAAAATACAGTCGATTCAAGACAATATATTAGTAGAGAAAAAACACCACAATGGTTAGAAGAACGTTCTTATGAAAAAACACCTATCTCAGAGGAACATGATCCTGAACTTGAGAAAGAGCGTGAAGCTTTCTTAAAGCAACTACAAATTGATTGGGATGAGTAACATTTATGATAGCGACTGTAGAGCTATACAATGTGTTAAAGGTGTGGCGCTTTTATGGGCTATCTATGATTAGTCAATGGTAAAAGTAAAAGAGGTAAATTGATTTTGCATCTTTCTGTCAAAGTTATCGAATAAATGCATACGCAATCGCAACGATAAAAAAATATTCTCCTTAATCAATAATTTAAATAACTTATTATTGTTAAGGAGAATATTTTTTTATCTATTTATTTCTCAATTTAGAACTAGATTTTTAGCGTGCTTCCAGTTCATTTCCTGTCATCCATTTATGATTTTTAATGATTTTACCATTATCTTTGGATTTGTAATCAACCACGTAAACAGTAGTCTTTTTCACGTTATCTATATTGGCTGTAGCACCTTTCATACCAGACATATGACTTGCTTCTAATTTAACAGTATCGCCCTTATTAAATCCATCTTTAGGTGCATCTTTGATCTCTTCGTTTACGACCCATTTATGATTGTTTACTTTTTCATTTCCATTTGTGGGTTTATAACTTACAACATAGGCATATGTTTTATACGCACCTTTTACAGTAGCTTCTGCACCTTTCATACCTGGCATATGCCCTGCTGTAATCGTTACTTTATCTCCCGCTTTAAATTCACCTTCATTAGTCGATGTCATATCTTCAGGAACTTTACTTTCATCATTATGCTTCATATGGGTCTCACTTTTTTGATCTTTAGTATCTTTATCTTTTTCATCATTATTGGAGCAAGCTGATAATATTAGTAATGACCCTAATATCATAAAAAATAATTTTTTAATCATAATAAAACTCCTATTTTTTATTTTAATTTTAATGTAAAAGCATTAATTGCAACGATAATCGTACTTAATGACATTAAAATAGCACCTATTGCAGGTGATAAAATCAAGCCGATAAATGCTAAAATACCAGCTGCTAAAGGTACAGCAACAATATTATAACCTGCACCCCACCATAAGTTTTGCACCATTTTTCTCATAGTATTATTTGAAAGAGTCAAGAAATGAATGATATCTGATGGATTACTTTTAACAAGTATGATATCACCTGAATCCACTGCAACATCTGTGCCTGCACCAATTGCTATACCAATATCGGCTCTTATAAGACTCGGCGCATCGTTGATACCGTCTCCGACCATCATGACTTTATTACCGTCACTTTGATAATCTTTTATAATGCTTTCCTTATCTTCTGGCATGAGTTGTGCGTGAACATCACTAATACCTAATTCTTTTGCGACAGCGTGTGCCACTTCATTATTGTCACCTGTAAGCATGACTGGTGTAATATTTCTTGATAGTAAATCAGCTACCATTTGTTTTGAGCTTTCTTTAATTTGATCTCCTTGAGCAATCATGCCAATGACTTGTTGATCCTCAATTAAATAACTGATTGAATTACCTTGTTGAGCTAATTTAGTAAACAAGTCATCGTCATAATTAAGTTTATGTTTATCAAGATAAGAGACATTTGTTATTTTATATGTTTTATTATCAATTAGACCTTCTAATCCGACACCTGGAATATTATTAACGTCTTGTGGATTAGTAAATGAAACATTTTTACTTTTCGCAAAATCAACAATACTTATAGCTAATGGGTGATTAGATTGACTTTCTAATGAGGCGAAAAGGCTTAATATTGTATCATTACTCAAATCATTTTTAAAGCTCTCATAATGATTCACAGAAAAGTTACCCTCAGTTAAAGTACCAGTTTTATCCATCATTACATAATCGATATGTTGAGCTATTTCTACAGACTCTCTATTTTTAATAATTAAACCATTATGTGCACCAATTGAAGTAGAACGTGCAGTGACTAAAGGTATTGCCAAGCCTAAAGCATGTGGACAAGCAATGACTAACACAGTTACAAGACGTTCTAATGCAAAATCAACATCATTTTGAATGAGCATCCAGACAATAAAAGAAATCACGCCAACACTTACAGCAAAGTAGAATAAATAACCCGCTACTTTATCAGATAACAATTCAGCACTAGATTTATCATTTTGTGCTTGATTAACAAGTCCCATAACTTGAGAAAGATATCCATCTTCTCCAACAGCTGTAACCTTGACTTGTATTGTTCCAGACCCATTAATAGAACCCCCGATGACGTTGTCATTTTGATTTTTTTGTACTTTTTTAGATTCTCCAGTGACTAGGGATTCATCTATAGATGTTTGTCCTTGAACGATAATACCATCTGTTGGAATGCTTTCTCCGGCTTTTACTTCGACGATATCATCAGTCATGATGTCTGATATTTTAACTTCTTCGCGTTGGCCATTATCCATAACTTTAATAGCACTATTAGGTAATAGTTCTGCCATTTTCTTTAAAGCATCTCCAGCATTTCCGACAGCATTCATTTCTATCCAATGTCCTAATAGCATAATTAAAATTAAGGTTGCTAATTCCCAAAAAAAGTCCATTGTATGACCAGTTGCACTACTAAAGTTATTCATATAAAAAGCATACAAGCTATAAATATAAGCTACTGAAATACCTAGAGCAACTAAGGTCATCATGCCTGGTTTTTTTGTAGCAATTTCATCTTTACCACCAGACAAGAACGGTTTACCACCATAAAAGAATAAAATTGTACTTAATATTAACACTACCCATTCAGAACCTGGAAATGTGAATTGAAAAGGTAAGTTAACACCCATCAATGGCGATAAAAGAATGATAGGTATTGCAAAAATTAATGAAACAAAAAACTTAACTTTAAAATTTCCATGATGATGTGCATGGCCACTATGATGATGATGTGAGGCATGGTTATCATGATGCATTTGATTAGAGTGATTCATGTGATTTTGGTGATTATGCGCTTCACCATTATTATTCAAATTAACCCCTCCTAATGAAAATGTTATAGTAAAGCTACTTATAATATAACATATACCCCTATGAGGTATAAATAGTTTCGATTTATCTCCATTTATGGATTTATTTATATCATTCTGAAAATGATGTCTACACGTCCTACATTAGACCTTGTCATCGATGTTTAAAATAAGGTTTTAATTAAAAAATCTCATCTGAATTATCGCATGACAATACACTCTGACCAAGGTTAGCATTATCAACACAAGTCATATATTAATATGCTTAAAGAAAATAACACATTTCAAAGTAGGTCTAGAAAAGCAAATTGTCTAGATCATTATTTAAAGAAGCCAGTAAATGAATTCATAATAAACTCATTTACTGGCTATTTTTCTAGTATTTATATTCAGTCTTTTCAAACTATATTAATCATTTTTTAATTCTTAAATTTTACGCCACAATAGCTGCATTTTATTAAAGATACTATATATTCAATCAATTTCAGAGTGAGTTATATACAACCTCATTTATAGTATGAGTCTGCTTATCAGTGATTTTGCTAAAAATTTTATATCGCTTAAAAAATAGGCAAGTTAGTATTTAAATAACTCGCCTATATGTTTTCAGAAATATCATTTAATTCAAAAATTATGTTATTTAAATTCTAAACTAATATTAAATGATAGGTTTCTGTTTACAATAGATTTATCAGCACCTTGTTTGGTTCCTCTATTTTTATGGGATGTTTTATATTCCTGAGACTCTTGCCAATGTTTGTAAGCTGCTTCGTCTTGCCAAAACGTAATGATAACATGATGTTCATGTGTACTATGTGGCTTTAGAAATAATAGATTTTCAAAGGTTCTGTTGCAAAGTCAGAAAAAATATAACTAATTATCATTTTAACATGGTAGTATTCCCTTAACTGGCCAACATGTGATTAATTTCGTAGCACGGCGAAAATCCGTAGATCTGAAGAGACCTACGGTTCTTTTTATATAGACCATAAATACATTCAATACCTTTGAGTGTATTCTTTGCCGTATTGACGCTTTGATATCTCGTCTTTCTCACTTTAATATGACGGTGATCCTGCTCAATGAGGTTATTAAGATATTTAGATGTACAATGACAGTCGGGATTAAGTTTAAAATCTTTAATCAACTTAGACATTGCCACCTTCGTCGAAGGTGCCTGGTCTGTAATTATCATTTGAGGTTTACCAAATTGTTTAATAAGTCGCTTAATAAACGCATATGCTGAATGATTATCTCGTTTCTTACGTAACCAAATATCCAATGTATGACCATCTGCATCAATGGCACGATATAAATAGCACCATTTTCCTTTTATTTTAATGTATGTCTCATCAACGCGCCATTTATAATAAGCTTTTTTATGCTTTTTCTTTCAAATTTGATACAAAATAGGAGCATATTCTTGAACCCAACGGTAGATCGTTGAATGATGAACGTTAACGCCGCGTTCTCTTAGTATTTCAGATATATCACGATAACTAAGCGCGTATCTTAAGTAATAGCCAACGGCTACAGTTATTACATCTTTATTAAATTGCTTATATCTAAAATAATTCATAGAGAACGCTCCTTTTTTGTTAAAATTATACTATAAAATTAACTTTGCAACAGAACCGGAGTGAACATATTGATTCCATATTATCTTTGGTTTAAAGAAAACATTTAAAATTCATGATTATATGCCAACCATTCGACTATTTTTTGAGTTTGTTAAAAGTTCCGAGGCTCAACGTCAATAAAGCAATTGGAATAAAGCACCTATGATTATTAAAAAAAATAAGTTATAATATATTCAAAAATATTTTTGAATGAGGTGTAATTATGATTCAGACTATTGTAACTGCTGCTATTCTTTATATTGTGACAGCATTAGACTTATTAGTGATTTTATTAATGTTCTTTGCTAGAGCAAAGACTAGGAAAGAATATCGAGATATTTATATTGGTCAATATGTAGGATCTGTGGCATTGATTGTCATAAGTTTATTCTTTGCCTTTGTCTTAAATTATGTTCCTGAAAAATGGATATTAGGATTATTAGGGTTAATACCGATTTATTTAGGAATTAAAGTGGCTATTTATGGTGATAGTGACGGAGAAGAGAGAGCTAAAAAAGAATTGAATGAAAAAGGATTGTCTAAACTAGTTGGTACGATTGCAATTATTACGATAGCAAGTTGTGGCGCTGATAATATTGGTGTATTTGTTCCCTATTTTGTGACATTAAGTGTTACTAATTTATTAATTACTTTGTTTGTCTTTTTAATTTTAATTTTCTTCTTGGTATTTACTGCACAAAAATTAGCTAATATTCCAGGAGTTGGAGAAATTGTTGAGAAATTTGGTCGTTGGATTATGGCTGTTATTTATATAGCTTTAGGTTTATTTATCATTATAGAAAATGACACTATTCAAACAATTTTAGGATTTATATTTTAATTTAGGGTGTGATTTTATATGAGCTATAAAAATGCTTGTGATGTGATCTGTGTACATGAGGATAAAGTTAACAATGCCTTAAGTTTTTTAGAAGATGATAAATCTAAGAAATTACTTAACATTTTAGAAAAGATTTGTGATGAGAAGAAATTGAAAATTATATTATCTTTGATTAAAGAAGATGAGTTGTGTGTTTGTGATATTTCTTTGATATTGAAAATGAGTGTTGCTTCAACTTCACATCATTTAAGACTTTTATATAAAAATGATGTGCTTGATTTTTATAAAAAGGGAAAGATGGCATATTATTTTATTAAAGACGATGAAATAAGAGAGTTTTTCTCTAAAAATCAGGAGGGTTTTTGAAACGAGTGAAACGAGTTTCTTCTTGTCTTGATACTATAAAATAAGCAAAGATATAACATAAAATGACTTATCGGGAGTTATCTACTATCGAATATTCAGAGATGATATAATATATGAGTCGCTTAACTCTCAGGCGTCAATCTAGACGTAGAGAGGAGGTGTAATTATGCTTGATAACTTTGTTCACATCATGACCACAGCAACGAGTGGTTGTATCGTCGCATTATTTGCGCATTGGCTACGCAATCGCAACGATAGGAAAAAATAGGCGACTATAGTCACACCTAAAAATCCCCTCACTACTTCCGATAGTGAGGGGATTGGTGTATTATGCTTAATAACTTTGTTAATTAGATTATAACACTGGTTAGTAGAGGAATGCAAAAATGTATATAATAAATATTTTATCATGATTCAAAGTATTCGTTATTTCTATAAATATTAGAATTATGACTTAATGTCTAAATTGTTCTAAATATTATTGGTTCTGTTGCAAAGTTGAATTTATAGTATAATTTTAACAAAAAGGAGTCTTCTGTATGAACTATTTCAGATATAAACAATTTAACAAGGATGTTATCACTGTAGCCGTTGGCTACTATCTAAGATATGCATTGAGTTATCGTGATATATCTGAAATATTAAGGGAACGTGGTGTAAACGTTCATCATTCAACGGTCTACCGTTGGGTTCAAGAATATGCCCCAATTTTGTATCAAATTTGGAAGAAAAAGCATAAAAAAGCTTATTACAAATGGCGTATTGATGAGACGTACATCAAAATAAAAGGAAAATGGAGCTATTTATATCGTGCCATTGATGCAGAGGGACATACATTAGATATTTGGTTGCGTAAGCAACGAGATAATCATTCAGCATATGCGTTTATCAAACGTCTCATTAAACAATTTGGTAAACCTCAAAAGGTAATTACAGATCAGGCACCTTAAACGAAGGTAGCAATGGCTAAAGTAATTAAAGCTTTTAAACTTAAACCTGACTGTCATTGTACATCGAAATATCTGAATAACCTCATTGAGCAAGATCACCGTCATATTAAAGTAAGAAAGACAAGGTATCAAAGTATCAATACAGCAAAGAATACTTTAAAAGGTATTGAATGTATTTACGCTCTATATAAAAAGAACCGCAGGTCTCTTCAGATCTACGGATTTTCGCCATGCCACGAAATTAGCATCATGCTAGCAAGTTAAGCGAACACTGACATGATAAATTAGTGGTTAGCTATATTTTTTTACTTTGCAACAGAACCTGAAAAATGATATATCCTATATTATAATTTAATTAATATTTTTGCTTGAGATTTATCATTTACAAGTTGTTCAAATCCTGATTCTACGATATTTTCTAACTCAATTTCATCAGTAACTACATCTTTAACGTTTAAATTACCTTCGTTGATTAAGTCAATTGTTTGTTGGAATGTAGTAGGTGTGTATGCAATTGTAGAAGTAAGTTTTACTCCTGTATTAGTTAATTGCATTGGATTCCACTCGATAGGATGACCAAAAATAGAAACGATAACAACTGTACCTCTTGCTTTTGTAACATCTATAGAAGATTTAAGTGTTGGTGCTACACCAGCCACTTCAAAAGATACATCTACACCATTTTCTGTATACTTATTAATAACATCAACTGGATCTGTCTTACCAGAGTTTATAGCATGAGTTGCGCCTAGTGCTTTAGCTTTACTTAGTCTTTCTTCTGATAAATCGAAAACAAATATTTTACTTGCACCAGCTGCTTTGGCTGCTACGACTGTTAATAATCCAATTGGTCCTGCACCAAAAATAGCTACAGTATCACCAAATAGAACTTCACCTTCTTTAATTGCTTGAACTGCAACGGCTGTTGGTTCGACAAGCGCACCTTCTTTATCAGAAACATTATCTGGTAGTTTATAAACATTTTCTTCCGGCGCATTTGTAAACTCTGCAAATCCACCATCAGAACCTAAGCCTATAAATGAATAACCATCATAAAGGTCAATATTTTCTTCTTTTTCACGTTTTGAAACTGTAGGGTTAACTACAACTCGATCGCCTTTATTAAATTTTGTAACTTGGGAACCAGTTTCTTCTACCACACCTGCAAATTCATGACCCAATGTAACTGGCGATTTTTGACCTAAGAATGGATCTGGCTTTTCTGTTGAAATAAATATAGGGCCTTCTAAGTATTCATGTAAATCTGTACCACAAATGCCAGCCCAAGATACTTTAACCTTAACTTCATTGTCCTGTAATTCTTTAGGTTCACGTTCTTCAACTCTTACATCTTTTTGACCATACCAAACTGCTGCTTTCATAGCTAACACTCCTTAGTTTAGTTACTTCTAAATCAACTAACCTTTTAATACAATGTTCTAAATTACTTTACAATTCGAGTTTACTCTAAAAGTTCATTTTTTAAAAGTCTTTCAAATAAAAACTAATATTTATAATTTTTCACTATCTGTTTCTTCTAAATATAAAAGTCATTCATTCGTATATATTCCCTGTCCAAAGTATGCAGCAAATATAACTATTTAAAATTAGCGATTGGGGGGCAGTGTTAATAGAATATAGACAATATGGTATTTATACCAATAGTATCAAGTACTAGTAACAGAGCATACACGTAAAAATTTTTCTAATTTCAATACACAAGCTAAAACTTTAAATATGAGTTTAGCAAGAAAAATCAGAAACACTGAACAATTTTAAGCATCAGAAGGTTTTACGCTTTTTATTTTAAATGCAAAGTAAGTGTTATTCATATAAAAATTAATAAATAATATAATTTATAATTAAACGCTAGTGTGTTTTTTATTATCCTCCCTGACGATCTAACACATGACTACTTTTGTACACATCAAAAATCTGTATATTTAAATAATATTATAAGTTTTTTATAAAAAACTATTGTTTGAAGTTTTATAATATACTCTCTTTTAGTTAGATATGAATTTTGCATTTCTCTACTAACCAGTGTTATAATGTATATAACGAAAATGATTAACAAATAATGCACCAATCCCCACACTACTGCAATAGTGTGGGGATTTTTTCGATGCTGGCTTATAGAGTCGCCTATTAATTATTTGTTGCGTTTACTAAGCCAATAAGTATAATACGCAACAGCACAGCCACTGATGACTGGTGCTATGATGTGAACGAAAATGATTAGCAAAGTAATGCACCTCCTCTCTTCGTCAATTGACGCCTGAGAGTTAAGCGACTCATATATTATATCATCTCTGAATATTCGATAGTAGATAACTCCCGATAAGTGACGTTATGTCTATATAACCTCTCTAAAAATTTTTAAAGAATATTTTTAGGTTACATAATAGGGCGTTATCAGTATTAGATAAACATTTTTTGTAGTAAACTTTTTTTACGTTGTTTTAAAATTTCCATTTCCGTTGTTTAATTATCAATCAAATTATTAATTTTTTATATTTTCTTTAACCTTTTCAAAATAAGGTTCATTAAGATGATTAATATCTAAATGTTCTATTTGTATTGTGGTATGTGATATTCCATATTTTTCTTTTAATAAATCTTCTATTTCATTTATAACCACAAAAGCATCTATACTACTTCTACTATCTAGAATAACATGTGCACTTAAAGAATATTGATCTGTTGTAATTTCCCATAAATGGAATTCATGCACATCGATAACGTCAGGAATGGATTTTATTGCTTCTATAACATTGTCTGTATCTAATTCTTGTGGTACAGCTTCCATCAACACCATCCAAGCATTACGCATAATTTTATAACCACCCCTAAAAATAATGATTGAAATGGCCATACTTAAAATAGGATCGAATAATTGTATACCTGTGAAATGTATTAGTAACACTGCTAAAATGACACCTACTGAATTTAATAAATCTCCAACAAAATGCCATAATGCACTTTGTACATTGATATTCTGTTCATTCTTTAAAGAACGCATTAATATAACTGTCAACACAATATTTACAATTAAACCAATTATTGCTATGACAAGCATTAACCCACTTTCAACTTGCTTAGGATAAACTATACGTATGATCGCCTCGTAAAAAATACCAATAGAAATTACTGATAGTGCTAAACCATTTAAGAATGCTGCTAATATTTCGAAACGTAAGTAACCATAAGTAAAACGTGCTGTTGGTTTACGACTTGCAAAGTAAATAGCCAGCATTGATAATCCGAGCGCAAGTACGTCACTTAACATGTGAAAGGAATCTGACAATAAAGCTAAAGAGTTGGATAATATTCCTCCTGTAAATTCTACAATTGTAAAAAATAAAGTGATTAATAACGTTGCCCATAGTGTTACTTTAGATTGTTTTTGGACTTTACTGTGTTCTACATGGTGAAAGTATGTTTGTTTCATATACCTATTCCTCCTTTTTATTTTCCATAAGTGATATTTGCACCTAAATGACCAGCAATAATAAGTATTACAAATCCGATAATCGTCAATACAACTGTCGCACCTGTACATAATTTTTTATATTTTATAAACCACATACTACCTATTTGGGTTGATGTTGCAAACCCATATGTTATAAGTGAAGCTAAGGCGAATGTTTCATGTAAATGTACTAATTTTTCAACATGTTGCATCCCATAATGTTGGATAGCAAATGCCTCACCACTGTCTCCAAGCATGTAACTTATAATTCCCAATACCATACCTGTAGTAAGGAGTATGGTTAATGTTATAGATAAATTAATTTTCTTCAAAAACAAATGTAGAATAGAGATAATAGTTGCTAATGACAATAATGCAATTGGAAAGTGAATAAATAATGGATGTAATGGCATGTTGTTCAGCTCCTCTAATTTCTTTTTCTTAATGATTTAAATATAGAGGATGAAACTGAAATGAAACTGAAATTTTTATAATTTTATAATAAAAGTTGTACCTTGTCTTACTATAGACTTTACTTCAATAGTTCCATGATATTGCTTAACAATATTATATAAAAGTGCTAATCCAATACCTGAACCTTTCTGATTTTGATTAACCTGATAAAAACGTTTAAAAATATGTTGTTGTTCCTGTTCTGGAATACCAATACCATTATCTGATACTTCTATTTGTAATCCATTAAAATTCTTGAATGCACTAACACTCACTTTAGTATTATCAGTGTTATGACGATAAGCATTTTCCACTAAAATATTAATAATTTGCTTAGCATGTAATGAATGTATAGTAAATATTAAGTGTGACTTATAGCGTGTTTCTATCGTTGATTGATAGACATGCTCAGCCGTTCGAATTACTTCATCAAAACTTTTAGAAACATTGATAGGTACTACTTCATTTTTCACATTAGTATCAATTAACATAGATTCGATGAGTTGTTGCATATATTGTGCTTCCGTTTTCATTTGTTGCAACGTTTGCTTACTTTCCATGCTTATATTATGACCTTCAATCATTTCTAAATATTGTGTACTCAATAAAAAAGAAGCTATTGGTGTTTTCATTTCATGAGATGCATTTTGCACAAACAGTTGTTGCTCATTCATTAGTTGTTCATAAGCTTTTACTGATTGTCGAGCTAAATAATATGCCAGCATTACCATTAATATAAACGCAAAAACAAATCCAATCGTTAGTACGTTAACTAACACTTGCTTCGTTTCATAGAAATCCTTAACATTTGCCAAACTATATAATATTCGCTGATTTGAAATTACTTTTTTCCTAACATCGAAAATACCTTTATTACTTTTATCAATATTATTTTTTTCTTTTCTAATAAATTTTTTTTGAAGCTCTCTTATAGAGAAAGGAGTATGATTACTTATAACCTTATGCTTTTTTACAATAAAATAATCGTGCCCTTGATTCACATTGTCATGCTGTTCTATGGCATGTTTTATACTGGTTATTTGATTTTCTGCTGTTTCATTAATTTCTTTATTGATGTTAAAATTAAATATAAAAATAATAAAAACGAATAATACAATCAACAATAAGGTTAATAATGCTACATACTTAATAAAACTTTTTCCAAAATGTTTTTTCACTAATCACTCACTTCCAATTTATATCCAATATTACGTATATTTTTAATTTTTAGAGAAGCTCTTATTGCTTTTAATTTACTTCTAAGTAGTTTAACTAATACATCTACATTATTACTTGTTACTACTTGATCAATATTCCAAATTTTTTCAATAATTAAATTTCTTGGTACTACTTCATACAAAAATAATAATTCTAATAATTGATATTCTTTTAGTGTTAAGTCAATAATTCTCTGGTTAATGGTAAATTGATGCTGATTATAGTGATATGTTATATTTCCTATCTTTTTAGTATTTTGTTGCATAGTTTGTGTCCTAGAGAAACGTTTAACGTTTGCCAGTATACGTGCTTCTAATTCTTCAAATTCAAATGGTTTTGTTAAATAATCATCCGCACCTATATTTAACCCTGAAACTTTATCAGCAGTCTGTGATTTAGCGGTTAACATAATAATGGGAATATTTATATTTTTATCTCGTATTTCTTTAATAATTTCAAGTCCGCTACGCTTAGGTAACATCCAATCCACTAATAAAATATCATAAGAAGTATCTGATAAGTATTCCATTACTTCAATACCATTTCTAAGCCAATGCACTTGATATTTTTTTAGCCTTAACATTTTTTGGATTAGCTCCCCTATAAATATATTATCTTCAATTAAAAGGATTTTCATATTATCTCTTCCCAATCATTATTATTTTTTCTATTTTGCATTTCTCTACACTATGATGTTATAATACAATTAACGAATAGAAAGTCCATAGATATACACCGAGCCCCAACCTATTGCCGTAGGTTGGGGCTCTTTATGTGATATGGATAGTCGCCTATTTATTGTGCTGATTTAGCCAATAGGTAAACCAAGCTACAATACATCCAGTTATCACAGGTGCAATAACCGTTACGAATAAAAAGTCCACAGATGCTCACCTCCTTCCATAGTAATTTCGCCTATGGAAGTTAAGGCGACTCCATTATTATATCATCTATGAATGTACAAGCATATGTACTTCCGATAAATAAAGTTAAATTATGTTAACTAACACACAAGGGACAAACACTGTTAGATCAGCGTTTGTCCCTTGTCGTTCGGATTATAGGTTATTCATCTTTTATACATTACCCTAATGACACGTTTTCATGCATTTTCATTTTAATTGATTATGTATAAATATACCTTAGATCATGTCTTTCAAGGATATCAAATGCTTATACATATATTTGTTTAATAAATTTTAAATTACACTATCTATTATTTTTTTAATAAGTTTACTGTGTTAAAATTCTACTGTACGATTAAATACATATTAAGGAGTGCTTTTATGAAAACAACTAAAATTTTAGGTACAACAACATTAGCAGGCGCTTTATTATTCACAGGTGTAGGAGCAACTCATTCTAACGAAGCACATGCAGATACACAAGAAATCACATTACCAACACCTTCTGAATGGCAAACACAACATGATAAATTGGTACAAGCTAAAGCAGAACACCCTAACCAAGGTGGAGAAGGTGGCGGACCTGGTGCTATTACTAGTTACGACAAAAGTTATGAAGAATATATTCAAAAAAACTTAGATTATGAAAGAAAATATGAAACTGTAGATTTTAAAATACCTCAAGAAGGTAAAGCATATTTAAATGGTCAAAATAGTGATAATTCTAATAATCAACAATTATCTCAAAATAACGATCAACAAGCTCAAAATCAAGCAACTGATAACACTGTAAATACTCAAAATAACGACCAACAACAAACTCAAACTACTGATAATAACACTACAACTCAAACTAATACTCAAGAACAAGCTAAAGTTTTACCAGAAACTGGTGAATCATCAAACACTACAATCTTAACAATAGTTGCATCAGTATTATTAGCTGCTGGTTCATTATTAGTATTTAGACGTACTTCTAAATCGAACAAATAATAATTAATTATAAAAAGAGCACAAAGCGAAGCTTTGTGCTCTTTTTATATCTTCAAATCCCATAAATTTAACATCTTAAAAATTATAAGAGTAATTTTGTTATACTAAAAAAGCACTTCCTGTGCATGAAAGGAGGTGTGCATATGGCGTTAACGATACTTTCACTTGTTGGAACATTTATCTTATCTGTTATCGCTGGTGTAGTTGCGAACTACATTACAGATAACCTAAAAAAGATAAATAAAAAACCCCACTTTGCTTTGGTCGGCAGTGGGGTTTTTTGCATATGGCGAACCATACTTCACTTGTTATTTTCAGTATAGCTTTTAGGGAGGTATTTGTAAATTACAATATCTAAAAATATAGAAGTAATTACCTGAATATAAGGATTGATTGTTTACTAATGATTTTCAGCGTAAAAAAACTATCCATAAATTCTTCAATTTTATGGATAGTTTTTTTGTTTATCGATTAAACATATTTTAAAACTTGATCTGCAATTTTAGCGATTGTATTCGCAATACCAAATCCCATGTCTACCCAATCTTGTTTGACATGTAAACCTGAATTTACAGCATTATGTAATGATTCAACGATACCTGACATCAATATTCACCCCTTTGTATAAATTATAAATATAATCTTATATACAAATAACATTTATTACATGGTTTTGTAAATAGGATTTACATTATTTTAACACAGCATAGCATGTGAAATATATTTTTATCAGAATGAGTATTTTCTTACTCATTCTTCCCAATCAACTTGAAGTTGTTTTAAAAAAGCTTCCCGATCTTTTTCAAGCTGTGGGTCATATTTCTTTTCTCTTCTCATAAGTCCTTTCTTCTAACCATTTTGGTGTTTTTTCCCGATTTATCATGTGTTTGGTTTTGCCTGAAACTGTCATTTCCGGTTGTCTCTTGGAGTGAATACGTTTCTCAGCATCAAACGTAAACTCTAGCCATTCAATTTTGCGACCTTTTTTTGCCTTTATTTTATTGATATTAAGATTGTTAAAAATAAAACCTAACTCTTTAATGATAGGGACTAATACTTTTTGATTAATATGTGTCATACGGTAACTATTAGGAATATCTAGTCGCTCTCTAAAATCCTCAATTTGAATTTTGAAATAGCCTGTGTGTTTATATTGTTTTAATAACCTAAACATATTTTTAGAGTATGTTGATTTAAGGTGTGTCATTTCTTTCAATTCAAACTTAGTAAAATCAGCTGTTATTTCATTTAAAACGTGCTTTAATTTAGGGTTAATACTAACAATTAATTCTTGTTCATCAACATCAACTTCATATCCTGTAAACAATACAAATTTTTTGAAAGATAGGCCACTTCTTTCAGTATAAGTTAAAGTTAACATCTTATCGTATACATGTTCTAAATCTTTAACAAAACGTTTTAGGGAACTATGATAGTAATTACTTAAGTGACGTAACTTCTCAAAAGGGATAGTTAATTCTTTTATATCTTGTTCTTTTAACTTATTACAAAGACTAAAAAATATATCGATTTCTGTGCTGGTAAACTTACGTAAAGGAACTAAATTCATTTCATTTTGATAGACAACAGTTTCTCCAGACATGTTTATAAACCCTCCTAAGCAGTAAACAAAAATTAGGACACTTAAAAAATAATAGGTGTCTTAATAGTATGTAAACACTTTAATTTAAAACTATAATAGCATCAATTTAACTACAAAGGCAACTTTTTTTAAAAAAGTTGCCTTTGTCATCTCAAACCTCTTGTCGCTCTAAGGCTCAAACAATACTTATAAAGGTCTTAAAAAGATTTATAAAAAGATATTAAAAAGTTCGAGGCAATTTGCCCCGAACAAATTCAAAAGACAAAAAGGAAACCAACCACATTTGTGGTTGGTTTTTATTATTTAAAAAAGAAATAAGTGATATAACTTTAATGCATTATTCCAATTGCTTTATTGACATTGAGCCTCTGAACCCTTAATAAACCCTAAAACTGTCGACTCGTCGGTTTCATAGCTCACGCTATCCCGACATTCGTCGAAACAGTTTAATTAAGGGTTCTTCTCAATGCTCAATAAATTTTCTCGGCATAAATGCGTATATATTTTTTAATTAAATTAGTAAATATTAAAAGTAAAGACAAAATGTTTTTACTTTTAAAGTAAATTTTAAAAGACTTTTTTAGAATGTAGTGTTAAAATTAAAATAGTTTGTTAGGTAAAAAATCTTTGTCTTTTTGATCTCATGTACATTTGTATTGTGTACATGAGATTTTTGTTATAATTTTAAATACCTAGTTTATTATTTGATTTATATGAAGTGTTTAAAAAAGTTGCTATCGGAAATATAATCTTATTTCCGATAGCAACTTTTTATTTTAAATCTAATTTAAGCTTTATACAGCCTCTTTATTTAGAAATATAACCCCATTCTATTATTATTAACTTAAATACTCTTATAAGCTCTTAAAATGGCATATATAAGCATGCCAAAGAATACATAAGGGACTAAATAAAATACAATGATCAGATAACGCCATGCTGAATGACCGGTTTTAAGGACGTGATTAATCCATTCGTAAAAATGTTGCACACCTAACCAGTCACCTAAGGGACTTAAAACTAAAAATGCGACCATCACTAAGGCAATGATAAAAAACATTGCTGTAATACCTTAAGTGGTTTGGGCCAGCTTGTTGGGGATAATCCCCAAGCCCCTTATGTTTTGATAACGCAAAAAAAGAGTGGCTTAAACACTAGCCACTCTATGAAATATAAGTCCTAGTACAAAAACTAAAAAATAAGCTAACCCTCCGATAAAAAATGCAAATTGGACACTACTATAATCTACAATATATGAAATTAGTAATGTACTTATAGAAAAACTAAAACTGTATACCATATTATTTAAAATATAAGTATTAGTAAGTTGTGTGTTAGTTAACTTTAATTGAATGACAGAATGTAAAATAATAGATCTAATTTCATCTAAAAGTCCGAATATAAAAGAAAAAACTAAAGCTATATATATATATTTGTGTAAGCCAAAACTTATATTTAATATTCCTATGAAAATAGGTAAGTAAATAACAAAGAAAATTGTTCTTTTCTGAAAAAAAGAATCTTTAAAATTAACCATTATTCCTGCAAAAATTAAACCTAGAAAAAATGTAGCGTTAATCATTCCAAACCAGAATGTCTCTACTTTTAAAAATACTTGAATATATATTAGTAAAATAGCAGCTACCCAAACGCTGTGTGCAAAGGATTCTATAAAGGTTGAACTGTTTAAAAAAATACTTTCTTTATTTTTGAAATTTATAGAGAGCATTGTGAAAAATGACTTGTGCAAAGTTTCTTTTTGAGTATCATGCTCAATAGTAACATTTATTAAATAAATGAATATTACTGAAATAATATAGCAAAAAATAGTTAGAATGACTAAATTAATATTCCCAATTAATGATAGCAATATACCACCTAATGACCAAGAACCGACTTGTACAATGTTACTCATAGTATTCATTTTTGCATTTGCAATTGTTATATTTGTATCATCTTCTAACAAGGGAATCATAGAGTTCTTTATTGGATTTGTAAAACCATCAAACAATGAATTCATAAATATAAAAAAATAGAGATAAGGCAAAGGTATATTATTCATATATATTATAAATAATATAAATAGCATCATTATGATTTTCAGACATTGAAACAGTAACAAAATACTTCTTTTTGATAAATATTGGTATATATAGGGAGATATTATTCCACTAAAAAATATCCCTGTAGTTATTATTATTGGAACAAGAGCTGGCCCAGTAGCATTTTTAGTTTGTTGATATATATACATTAAAATTCCGACAACATATATAACATCACCAATATTCGCCGATAATTGGCTCAAAAAAAGATAATAAAAATTATTACTATGTTTTTTTTTCATGTATATACCCCTTGATTTATCTGAATTATTAGAATATTATAACATTATATTCTTTAGAAGAATATATTATATTATAAACAAAGGTGGAGATATTATGAGTAAAGATACGAAGAAGAATATTTTACGTTATAAAAAAGACTACCTTAATGAAGATTCACGAGACACTAGAAAACCTTTAAGAATGCAAATTCATACAAAAGAAAAATAGTTTATGTTTAATGGGAGGATATACCTCCCATTATTTTTAACTAATGAGGGGGCAATTAGTATGACAGAAAACTTCAATCTACCATATCTTAATAATTCTCATATTAAACAAAATATAAACGAACTTTATGACTTTACAAAGGAAGAATACGGAACAAATTTAGAAGAAGATGCGAGCTTAAAAGAAAAATATTTTGAAGCTATAAATAATTTGCAATCTGTTCAAGTCCCATATAGTAAAGAGGAAATTATTATCTCTTTTGAAGATAAATACTTACAAAATTCATTATTAGATTTAAAAATGATTGATCAAGAAGATTTAATAAATAATAAACACATCTTTAATAGTGAAGAACAAGAAGAAACGCGTAATAGAATTAAAAAAGCATTACAATTAATAAAATCACTACATAGAGATTTATATGAACTAATTGAAATCATTGTAGGTTCTTTTTTAATTTTAAGAAAAGAAAATTTTGGAGGGGGATCAGTTTCTAATATTCTTGGAATGATTTGGTTAAATCCACAAAATGATTGGAATATCATTGATTGTGCAGAAGCAATCTATCATGAATTTATACATCAAAGTATTTTTTTAGATGATATGGTAAATTCCATTTTTCCAGATGCCAACGCTTGTGATCAAGAAGAAGCATTAGTTACTTCTACTATACTAAAAAGAAAGAGACCATTGGATAGATCTTTTCATGCTGCTGGAGTATCATTAGGTGTTATGCATTTATATTATTTGCTTCATGATAAAGAAAAATCTTATCAACATTATGATGATTTTAAACAAACAATTGAAGAACTTAATGATAAAACTCAATTTTTAGATGACCATGGCATATATACACTACAAGAATTTAACAAGTATATAGTAAAACCAGATTATGAAGTTATAACAAAATTACTAAAATCTAAAGATGATGTTGCATAATTTATACAGTCGAACTACCTATAATGCTTAATTATGAAAACCAATTCACAAATGCTGCTACTGGCAAAGTTGACGATTGATTATCTGTAAGTGTTTCAGGAGAGAATACAGGTGCATTTGCATTCAATACCATGTATTCTGAAAGTCCACCATCTACTGTAGCACCTAAGGCATGTGATTGTTCATCGCTTTTAGGTTTTCCATCTAGCCACTTGGTAAACATATGTGAAGTAACACGATCATCTTTTTTAAATTTGGTAACTTTTGAGCCGATTTCTACAACTATTCCTGAAGCATCTGAAACAGGAATAAACGAAAATTTTAATAATTCAGGCGTATATATACCTTCGACAATTGCAGTATCTCAATAATTAAGTGATACAGAGTTAACTTTAATTAAAATTTGATCTTCTGTAATTCGGGTTTCTCTAGTTCAACTTGTTTAAGGTTATCTAAACCAAATTTTTCTAATTGCCATGCTTTCACTATTAAAACTCCCTTTTATTAGTATTATGGAAAAATTTGCAAAACAATCAAATCGTCATATTATTAAACGACGATATATAAGTATGAAAAAATAACTAAATTATAGTTCTTTTTTCAACTACTTTACGTATATTTTTAATGACTTGCTCATTCCTCTTTTAAATAATACCCTGAAACCATAAGCTTTACGTACTATTTTTAAAATCGAAATCAATTTGCACAATTGATGAAAAATTTTAAAAGTTAGTAATCAATTAAACAAACGTATGTGGTTCATTATAAGTTTGTTTAATTGATTAATCGTTTGCGATTGATTATTCTTTAATGAGAATAGGAGTGATTAAATTGATTGATGATGAAATGAAATTGGCACATCAGCTATGCTTTTCTGCTTATAATGTTAACAAATTATTCAGCAAATTTTATGAAAAGCAATTAAGTCAATTCGGTTTAACTTTTTCTCAATATCTAGTGCTATTAACCTTATGGGAAGAAAACCCTCAAACTTTATTAGCCATTGGTAAAAAGTTGAATCTAGCAAGTAATACCCTAAGCCCATTACTAAAAAGACTTGAGCAAGCTGGATGGGTTCAAAGAAATAGAGATGAAAGCGATAAACGTAACCTTATCATAACTTTAACGATAAAAGGTCTAAATGAGCAAGAAGCAGTACATGAAGCTATTGCTAAATGTGTTTCTTCACAATTTGATGTAGATGAATATATGAAAGCCAAAAGTATTATGGATAATTTAGAAGAAACGTTGAAAACTATTACAAAGGATGATTCAAATGAAACAATATGATGTCGTATTTTTAGGTAGTGGACACGCAGCTTGGCATAGTGCGCTGACTTTAAACAAAGCGGGGAAATCGGTTGCTATTGTCGAAAAAGATCGTATAGCAGGTACTTGTACAAACTATGGGTGCAATGCCAAAATTTTATTGGAAAACCCTTATGAAGTACTAGAGCAAGCTTCACACTATCCCAACATAATAAATACTGAAGCATTATCAGTGAATTGGGAAAACCTTATGTCTTATAAACATAAAATCATTGACCCTATGGCAAATACTTTGAAAGGTTTATTTGAACAACAAGGTATAGATATTATTGAAGGGGCAGGAAAACTATTAGATGAGCATCACCTCTTAGTAGATGACGAACAATATTATGGTGAAAACATAGTTATTGCAACAGGTCAACACAGCAATAAGTTAGATATTGAAGGGTCTGAATATACGCACGATAGTAGAGACTTCTTATCCTTAAAGCAAATGCCAAATAGTATCACATTTATAGGTGTAGGTATTATTAGTATTGAATTTGCTAGCATAACCATTAAATCTGGTGTAGAAACTCATATGATTCATGTTGACGATGAACCGCTCAAAGGTTTTTATTCAGCACATATTGCTAAATTAATGGACAAATTGGCAACAGAAGGAGTTCAATTCCATATGAATGAAAATACTACTGTAATTAAAAAGCAAGGTGACAATTATACTGTATCAACAGAATCAGGATTAGAGATTACTACTAACTATGTGTTAGATGCTACTGGACGTAGACCAAATGTCAACGGTATTGGACTTGAAGAAGCTGGCGTTAATTTCAATACTCGAGGTATACAGGTAGATGAATATTTACGTACAAATATCCCTAATATTTATGCTAGTGGGGACGTTTTAGATAAAATTATTCCTAAATTAACACCTACTGCAACATTTGAATCTAACTATATTGCTGCGCATATTTTGGGTATGAATAAAAACCCTATTAACTATCCTGCAATACCTTCAGTTTTATATACACTACCAAGATTGTCTAATATTGGAGTTTCTGTAGATGAAGCTAATACTAGTGAGGACTATAAAGTGATAGATATTCCTTTTGGTAAACAAATGGTGTTTGAATACAAAAATGAAACTGAAGCTGAAATGACAATTGTATTAAATAATGATAAACAATTAGTGGGAGCTGCTATATATGCTGATGATGCACCAGATTTAGTTAATTTATTAACTTTCATTGTAAACCAAAAATTAACGGCTCAAGATTTAAATAAAATGATTTTTGCTTTTCCTGGATCATCAAGTGGCGTTATAGATCAATTAAAATTAGCAATGTTATAAAAGGAGTGCTATAAAATAACTAATAATATTTATGATATACAAGTTGTTAGCAAAGATGGTATTGTAGTAAAAAGACTTGCTCCCAAAGACAGTCCTAAAAAAGTAAAAACTTTATTTCAGAATTTATTATAAAATTGAAATGGCACAATAATATAGCGTTTAATATCTAATTATGTTACTAGTAAACATATCCACAATCCTACTGAATAGAATGAAAAAAAGCACAATACAAAGCTAAAGTTGATAAGAATGTACTGAAGCTATGTTTATCTATAATTGTATTACATTTTACAATACATCTTTTTTCTTCAAAAGGGATTAGAAGACGATGATTACCATTATTCAATTTTTCCAGTTGTATTTTAAATTTTAAATAAAGTCTTGTTTTTATCATCTATAAAAATTTCTCCATGGCTAACTGGAATTCTAAAAGGAAGCATATACTTAAAAGTAAGTAATTTCATATTATTATGATTTACTCCATTAATTTGTTTTAAAAGATTTTCATCCTGTGATGTAAATTTAACTTTATTGATCAGAATCATTCCTATTTTTATTTATATTGGATACACATAACCTAAACAGATAAAACTACTTTGCATTCCTAACCTATATGATGATATACTGTGTTTAACAAAGAGAATTCCATAGGCACACCAACCCCCTCACTACCGGAAATAGTGAGGGGGTTTTTGGCGTAGCTATGTCGCCTTATTATTTGTTACGATTGTTTAGCCAAAACGTGAAAATCGCAACAATGCATCCTGAAATCACAGGTGCAATTATACTAACAAAGAGAATTGCCACAGGTCCCACCTCCTTCCATAGTAATTTCGCCTATGGAAGTTAAGACGACTCTAGTATTATACCATCTGTGAATCTACAAGCTTATATACTTCCAATAAGTCATCTTACGTAGTATTTTAAAACAGCTTGATTTCTTATAGTACTATACTTACAGAATTATAAACCTCTATCAATGAAAAAAGAGATCTCATATATGAGATCTCTTTTTAATATCACTAAAAATTGAATTTGGCTTTATAAAACTAATATACGTAATAATTTTTATAAATATTTTGACTCTAATATTCTATGTTTGGTGCTTGGTTTACATGTTTTTGGTAACGTTTGAGTGCACAAAAACCAATAGTACTAATAAGTGTTACTATTAATAATTTTTTCACGCTTAACATTCCTTTTTAGCATTGTATTGTAGTCTACTTATTGTTTTGATAGTAATTTAATTCTAAATCTTTTGATGTCTGTTGACGGATTTTTTTCATTAACGCAGTATCATTAATGAGTGATTTACCATAAGATGGAATCATTTTTTGTATTTTAGGCGTCCATTCAGATTCATATTCAGGGAAGTTTTTCTCAAGTACTTCTAAAGCTACAGATACTGAAGTTGATGCTCCTGGAGACTCTCCTAATAAAGCTATTACCGAATGATCTTCAGAATTAACAACTTCTGTACCAAACTGAATAAATCCTTTACCATATTCAGGAGTATCTTTAATCACTTGTACACGTTTGCCTGCAGTGTATAACTGCCAATCTTCATCACGTGCTTCTGGATAAAATGTACGTAAATGATTCATACAACCTTCTTTAGTCATTAATATTTGATCAAATGAATATTTGATTAAAGGTAGGTTTTTAGCAGCAGCAGATAATAATGTTGTAATATTATATGGTTTGACTGATTTAAATAAATCAAGATTAGAACCATTTTTTAAGAACTTAGGACCCACACTAGCGAATGGACCGAATAATAATGTACGTTCACCATCAATATATCGAGTATCCAAGTGAGGTACTGTCATAGGCGGTGTGCCAGGTGGTTCTTTACCGTAAACTTTGGCATCGTGTTGGGCTATAATGTCTGGGTTAGTACAAATTAAAAATTGTCCTGTAATAGGGAATCCACCCAAATGTTTACTTTCTGGAATTCCAGTTTTTTGTAATAGTGGAATAGCGCCACCACCAGCACCAATAAATACATAATCAGCAAGTTCAGTTTGAACATCACCGCTGTTACGTTGACGCACTTTAACTTCCCATTTACCATCTTTTCGATGGTTAAAGTCTATTACTTCATGATTATATTGGACATTGGCATTAGGATGTTGTTCAATGTTTTTAGCCATTTTACGAGTAAGCTCTCCAAAGTTAACGTCTGTACCTTCGTTAATCTTACTAGCAGCCATAATATCACTTGAGCTATGACCCTCCATCATTAATGGAACCCATTTTCTCATCTCTTCAATATCTTCTGTATATTCAATATTGTCGAACATTGGAAAATCCTTCATAGCATGATAACGATCCTTTAAGAATTGAACGTTATTTTTACCTCTAACAAAACTAATGTGAGGTAATGGTTGAATAAATTCTTTAGGGTTAGAAATACTATTATTTTTAACTAAATGACCCCAAAATTGTTTTGAAATCTCAAACTGTTCATTAATTTCTTTTGCTTTTTCTATATCAATTGATCCATCAGGTTGTTTCACTGTATAGTTCAATTCACATAAAGCAGCATGACCAGTTCCAGCATTATGACGCTCATTTGAACTTTCGATACCAGGACGATCTAAACGTTCATATAGTTTTATATTCCAACTTGGTTCTAACTCTTTAAGCATAGAACTAAAAGTTGTGCTTAAAACACCAGCGCCAATAACAACAACTGTTTTTGACTCTTTTGTATTCATAATTGACTCCCTTCTTTTAAGTACAAATATTAGTGTAATACAAAACATACAGAAATTAAAATACTTATTTTTAATAAGAACTATTCTTTTATGGAATAGATACATATTCTGTAATATTATTGTTATTTCTACTTAGCTTATTAATAAGCTAAGTAGAAAGGTCCAGATGCATACAAATACTAATAATCCTATACTAAAGCGCATTGTCATTTTCATTAATTGTGATTCATTTCCTACTTCATTAACTGCAGCAGTAGCAATAGCTATAGATTGAGGTGATACAATTTTAGCCGTAACGCCACCAGCTACGTTAGCTGCCACAAGTAAGGACCCTTTAGCACCAATTTGTCCAGCAACAGAGGCTTGTATTGGAGCAAACAATGCATTGTTATTTACAACTGATCCAGTCATAAATACACCTATCCAACCTAAAACTGGTGATAATAATGGAAATATAGATCCAGCTTTAGCAATACCTTGGCCCATAGCACTACTTAATCCGCCATAAGTCGTTACTTTAGATACAGCTAGGATAAAACATATTGTTAATACAGAAATCCATAGCTCTTTCACTGTTAATCCTAATAGTTTCCCAGCAATTTTAAAATTCATGTTATTTGCAATAATAATAGTCAAAATGGCTGTAATTAATATAGCTGTACCGGTTTGTGCAATAAAATTAAAAGTGAGTACATTTGGTGCGTGCGTTACATCATTCATCGTACCAGGTACATTAAAATTAATTACAAGAGAGTGTAATAGTCCTTTCTTTTCAAATAATCCTTTAAAGAATGATGAACTCCATATAAGTACAATAACAGTTAAAATGATGAAAGGACTCCATGCATAAACAATATCTTTGAATGAATGTTTAGCTACACGTTTAGGCTCTTCATTTTGTTGTAATCTAAATATGTTTTTAGGTTGAAACTTACTAGAGAATAATGCTAGTGCAACCATAGCTACCAATCCAGGTATAATATCTGCAAGTTCAGGACCTGCAAATGATGTTATAATCACTTGTAAAAACGTATAAGTTACAGAAACAACTAAAATAGATGGTAATATCTCTTTAATACCTCTGAATCCATCAATCATAAATATTAATAAGAAAGGCACAAAAAAGCTAATAAAGCCTAAAGTTAAATTACCAATTAGTGCTACCTCGGTAGCAGAAACATCACCTGATAAATTTAACGTATCGATAATAGCTACTGGAATTCCTACTGCACCATAAGCCCCAGCAGCAGCATTGCCTACTAAACAATACATAGCTGCCTCTAAGGGTTTGAATCCCATCTGCGTAAGTAATACAGCGCATATAGCAATTGGTACACCAAATCCGGCTGCGCCTTCTAAAAATGCATTAAATACAAAACCGATTAGTAATAATTGAATACGTTGATCTTGTGAAATACTAGCTATACTATCTTTAACAATATCAAATTGACCACTTTTGGTAGAAATTTTATACAACCATACGGCCATAATAACTATAAAACCAATGGGAATAATACCTTGATAGAAACCTTCAAATGTGGCTCCTCCAGCAATGTTCAAAGGTAATTTAAAAACTAATAATGCTACTAATATTGTTATAATCAAAGTTGTTAATGCAGCATAAACACCTTTCATTTTAAATACTGTTAAACACAGTAAGAAAAGAATGATTGGTATAGCAGCAACAATTGAAGATAACAACAAATTATGAAATGGATCAAATGAATGCACTAACATAACAATTTATACTCCTCTTTTAATTTTTAAGATACTATTCTGCTTCTCTAATTTCCTCTGCAATATCTTTATAATCAATATCCGTCTTATTAAAGATTTCATCATTAATTGGGAAATGTTGTTCGAATGTTTCGAAGTTCTGAATTTCAACCTTAGCATCTTCTATTTCAAAGTCTAGCACATGGCCGCCGAAGTTACGATCATTATTCGCAAAGTGCACATGGAATCCTGCTGAACCTACACCATGGAATAGTTCGGGCGTGAAGAAACCAACAACAGTTCCTTTAATATACGTTTCAGTTTGTTCAGGTTGTCTGCGTGCCGAATCAATTAATCGTGTATATGGCGGCTCTTGTCCAGGCATCATGCGAACGTGCATTTTTTTGAATACTCCAGAAATTTTAACAGCTGAAAATAAGTTTTCACTCAACATGTTTTCTTTAACTTCGTCAAAAACGTCTTCAGATGATTTATCTTTAGTTTGGTATGTTGTATCTGCCTTGAATTTCGTCACTGTCGCATAAGGTGTTAATTCATCACCTTTGAGTTCAACGAATTCTTTATGTTCGTTGGCATGATAAGCCTTACCATCCACAAATATCACTTCTCCATTCGATCCCGTTAAAGTCGCAATACCTAAATCTCCATGTTTTAATATTTCATTAATTGAGGTAGTACCCTTTAATAGTCCTGCCATCAATGTTCCTAATGTACCGTGTTGATATAAGATATTAGTCATAAAAGCTTCACTCCTCAATTACTATTTGATTATTAATTAAATGCATCAGGCAACATATTGGTTGAAAGTTTTACATTATCTTTATAATTTACAGGTATATCAATGACTACAGGTCCTTGAATTTCATAACCTTTTTTAATCGCATTTTCTAATTCTTCTTGATTTGTGACACGCATACCTTTTGCTCCAAAAGCTTCTGCATATTTCACATAATCAACTGAACCAAAATCTACACCTGATGAACGTTCATATTTCATTTCTTCTTGGAACTCAACCATATTATACTTACCATCATTCCAAATTAATTGTATGATATTTAGATTTTTTCGAACAGCTGTTTCTAAATCCTGCGCTGAAAATAGGAATCCACCATCACCAGCCACTGAAACAACTTGTGTATTTGGACGTACAAGTGCTGCAGAAATCGCCCATGGTAATGCAACACCTAATGTTTGCATACCATTACTAAATAATAAATGTCTTGGATTATAACTTCTGAATTTACGCGCCATCCAAATATAATGACTTCCAACATCAACAGTAACTGTTGTGTCATCAGTTAACATCTTCTGCATAGATTCGATAATCTCTATTGGATGTAATACACCCTCTTCATGAGTTGCTTTAATACCTGTTTCTTCAATGATATGTGCTCTTAACTGCTCTAATTCATCTAAATGTTGTTGGTTAATAAATGGTTCATCTACTTTGTCAGATATCATTTCAATAGTTCCTGCAATATTACCAATTAATTCTTTAGTAGGTTGCATATAATTTGTAATTTCTGCTGGAACTTCGTCAATATTGATCACTTTCGTGTCTAATTCCTTATTCCAATTGCTTGCTTCATACTCAATTGGATCATAACCAATTGTAACAACTAAATCACTTTTACGAAGTAATTCGTCACCTACTTGGTTACGGAACAATCCTACACGGCCAAAGAAGTGATTTTCTAATTCGCGACTAATGACACCAGCACCTTGGAATGTTTCTACTACTGGTAAGTTTGTTCTTTCAACTAATTTACGGATAGCATTTGTTTCATTTGCACTTGAACTTCTCATACCAGCAAGTAAAACAGGGAATGCTGCATTTTTAATTGCATCAATCACATCATTAATATCTTGCTCACTAGGAACACCTAAATTAGGCTTTTGACATAGTGCTATTGCTTTTGATTCTACTGGTGCTGAAATCACATCTTGTGGAATACTTATAAAGCTTGCACCATTTTTACCTGATGTTGCTATTCTCATAGCATTAGTCATGACTTCTGATAAAGATTCAGGATCTTGTACTTCTTCACTGTATTTTGTTGAGTATTTTAATAAAGCCGCGTTGTCTATACTTTGATGTGTTAAACGTAATAAATCATTACGCTTAACTTGTCCTCCTAAAGCTAATACGGGATCTCCTTCAGATGTTGCTGTTAATAGTCCAGTCGTTAAGTTACTTACACCTGGACCACTCGTTACAAGTGCGACACCAGGTTTACCAGTTAGTCGTCCTATACCTTGGGCCATCATTGCTGCGTTTTGCTCGTGACGCGTAACAATAAGTTCAGGTCCATCGTCTTCAAGTGCGTTAAATAAATAGTCAATTTTTGCACCTGGAATACCAAATACGTACTCTACACCATTATTTTTTAACGTGTCTATGACCATATCGGCTGCAGTATATTTTTTGTCTGCCATTTATATTCATTTCCTTTCAAGTTTTACATTACATGTCTATATCTACTAGTTGTATACATATTCAATGAAATACATGTAATTTGTTTGTATCTACATTATAACTCCATTTTAAACATGAATAAAAATACTAATTTACGATATTAATTATTCTTTTATTTCATACTTTCATTACTATTAATAAATTATATGGAGGTGGAACAATAGATATAACATATACTTCGTTGTTTTAGTGAATCCATATTGATTCTTTTAAATATATAAAAGTAAAAATAGTATATAGTCAGTGCACTTTATAATTTAATGAAAGAAGTTGAATGATAAAATTTGAAAGGGCTCGTTATACTGATACGATAATCTTTTTGATATCAGAAAGCTATGAAAATATTTGAAATTAAAGTTATCAATGCAACACTTAAAAATATTCAAAAATAAAGTCATGTAAGTGAATCATCAATCTAACTTTTAAAATAAGAAAAACTTCTTAATGTATAAATCGTAAAAAAGCTGCCTAAATACAAAGACAACTTTTATAACTTCATTATGTTTGAAAGGTATTAGATAAAGGAAATATTATTAAAAAGCAAAGAATGATAAAAAATTATTAGGTCACATTATATTTATCTATACCATTTAATTATAAAATTAATAAGTATATTTAAACATAATATAGGATATAAAAATTTACACAAAAAGAAGTTTTTTTATTATTTATATAATTTGTGTAATTCTAATGTTGGTTGCCATTGGCGCTTTTTTAAAAAACATTATGAGTAGAAGGAAAAGCAAAGTTTTCGATATTGTAGCTAGTACTACCTTTTTAATATCTTCAATTTTAATTTATGAAATTTTTATTGATTAAATAAAAAACTGTATTTCAATAAAAATTATTTATATTAATAATAGTAATATCATTTCTCTAATTATATTTAATTCCTTTTGACTTGGGAAATCAATAACTCTTTTATTTGCTTTTGCTGCTCAAGTAACAGAAATAATGGCAATCAGTACTGAAATGGATAATGAAGGCTATCAATTTGTACCAGTTTATACGGTTGCTGTAATATTTTATTGGTCATTAGCGATTATTATTGAGCTCATCTTCCATAAGCTAGAACACCATACATTTCATTATTTAGTGTCATAAATTAAACCTCTGGAACACGCTTTTGAATAAGCGTGCACCAGAGTTTTTAATTAATTCTTATTCTCAATATTTCTATGAGGACGACCAGCAAATAACATAATCCAAGTTGTTAGAATAAAAGGCATCGTCAATGATTGTAAACCGATGAGTTCAAGCATTGTATTCAAACCTAAATTCAATAGAACAGTTAATAATAAACCTAGGAATGTTGAAAAATATGTATTGATATTCGTCTTAAATGTGGTACCTAATGCTATTGCTGTTAATATTAAATTATAACCAAACAAATCTTGATTAATGTCATTCACGTTACCACCTAACATAGCTACAATAACAAAACTGAGTACATTACCTAAAATGGCATATACCGTTGCTTTTCTAGAATCGATTAAGATCACAACTTGCCCATATAATAGGTATGATAAACACTTCACTAAACCCTTCTAAAGTAGTTTTAAGGAGAAAACTATCAAATCGATCATGAACCATTAACTCAAGCAGCTTATTTCAAAATGATGCAAGACTTCCTACAACTGGATGATATTTTAATTGTTGAACAAGGTTCTTCATTCTTTGGCGCCTATGATTTAGCTTTATATAAAGACAATACCTTTATTGGACAGCCTTTATGGGGGTCTATCGGTTACAGATTACCTGCAACATTAGGTACAGAAATCGTTGCACCACATAGATGTAACGTCTTACTTATCGGAGATGGTTCTTTACAACTGACAGTTCAATCATTATCAACAATGATCAGACAACAATTGAAACCAATTATATTTGTAGTTAACAATGATGGTTATACAGTGGAACGTTTAATTCATGGTATGAAAGAACCATATAATGATATTCACATGTGGGATTACAAAGCACTTCCTGCAGTATTTGACGGAGATAATGTAGTTGTCCATGATGTTAATACATCACACGAATTACAAGAAATATTTGAAAAAATCAATGCAAATGGCGATTGCATGCACTTTGTTGAAGTGAAAATGGCAGTTGAAGACGCACCAGCTAAATTAAGTGATATTGCTAAAGTATTTGCTTCACAAAATAAATAGACACTATATGATAACCCAAACTACATTCTTTAAATTATGTTTATTAAATCACCTATAAAATATTTTTCTATAGGTGTAATTAATTATGCCAGACTAAAAAGATTCTCTTTAACTATAAAATTAAAGAGAATCTTTTTTTACTTTAAAAGTCCAAGTTTAATGAATTTTAAGTTTTTAATTTTAATGACATATTAATCTTATTAATGAGTTTTTCATGTTCAATTTCATTTGCATAATTCTTCTGTAATTGTAATCTAGTGCGGTATGTTTTATGATTATTAGACATTTTTCGAAGCATTAATGTCAAATTATTAATATCTTTCCTCATAACAATATTTTCAGTCGCTGTGAACATACGATTATGTGCTTCATCATGCGTTGCAAATATCACCATATCATTTTCAAATGCTCGACCAACTGCATCCAATAGTTCATTACCTTTATTATTATCTAAATAAATGTCACATTGTTGATATAATGATTCAATTGTCTCTTCATTCGCCACTGGATACAATCGAACATTATCATATTTCATTAAATTTAATAGTCTATTAGACATTTCTGTAATAGCTGCAATATGAAATAGATATTCGCTATTACTTTTTACTAATTCTTCAATACAGAGCAATTGATCGGAATTTGTTAAAGTTAATATATTTCTAGTAAATTGGTTTTGTTTTCGGTAACTATAAAGATAGCCACCTCTAATTACTTTATCACGTTCTTTATCACCAAGCCCTTGACGAATTGTTAGATATTCATTTCTATTTGGTATCATTATTGAATAATTTCTATTTAACGATTTATCAAACATAAGTTTCATATTTCCTGGAATAGTACCGTGACTATTTTCTTGCCAAACGAGAATTCCCTTTCCAATTGTATTCATTCTATATAACGCGATAAAAGGCATCGCTAGTGAATTAAAGATAACTACATCCAAATCTACATTTAGTTGTTTTAAGTAATATATGACAAATGATTCTTGCGACTTAAAAAAATGTGTCTTGTTTTTCCAGTTTAATACATAGTCCCCAGTCACATAATTTTCATAGATAATTTCTTTGCCTAGGTGATCAAAGTACTTTTTCATTATAGATTTACCAGTTAAATCATAAATAACTTCAGCAAATTTAAACCCCTTCTTATTGTAGAAATCAGTTTTACGTAATCGTTGCTTATTATCCAACCACTCAACTCGGTTTACAATACGAGACTTGAAATTGGATTGATAGAAAATTTTACCTCTTATTTCCCCTAAATTTTTTATTTCACCCATATCATTTGTACTTGTAATTTCCCAGTATGTTGGCACCTCTACTTCATTAAAGAATAAAGGTTTATCACTTTGTTTAATTGGATTTTGAGCAAAAAATTGGTAAGGAGAGGTAACATCATCTGGTAAAAAGCCATCATCCTCTAAACAAATTGTCAAATGTTGATACCCTGCAAGTTTCAATGAACGATGTAATAATTGCGAATTAAAATGATAATTATCAAATATATTAATCATATAGCACCTCGTTAATTAGCATATTCCATTTTTCTACTATTTTCTGAGTTAAAAATTCGCTAGCAATTTCATATGATGTGCGTTCTGGATTTTTTGGTCCATTTTTAAAATATTTCACTATATATGAAGCTAGTTCATCAATCTTTTCTTCTTCATCTGCAGATTCTACATTTTCAGATATCAGATATCCATTTTCACCATTACGAATAAATGTTGGATTACCATAATTTACATTAAATCCTATCATTCCTAAACCAGACCCTACAGCCTCCATCAATGTCAAACCGAAACCTTCACTTTGTGAAGCAGATACAAATAATTCATACTTTGAATAAACGTCCTGCAAATTAACATGACCCTTTAATATAATGTAGTCTTGCGCATTATTTTTATAAATAATTTGTTCTATTTTATCTTTTTCTCCACCTTGACCGTATATATCAAACGTTAATTTAGGAATCTCTTTTTTTGCCTTTACAACTGCTTTAGCAATCCAGTCTACATGTTTCTCTTTAGCCAGTCGAGATGCTGTTATCATTGAATACGGTTGTCTTTTTTTCTCTGGATGAATAAGTTGATTTAAACTACCTACAGGAACTGTTCTGATTAATGGATTATCATGAGTATATTTAGAAAAATGTTGACTTAAAATACGATTTTGTAAATCGGTCGCAGTAATAAAGAAGTCAACAAATTTTGCATTTCTAAATTGATATTCATAGTAGTTATTCCACAATATATTATCGCCATCAGTGGCATTATCACTAAAATGTTCTGCATGAACTACCACACCTAATTTGCTAGCACCTTTATTTTGTAATACTGCTTGACCAATTTCTGTAGCTCTATCTAGGATTACGATATCTCTATTTGATAAATTTAATTTATTCATGAAATATGCAACAAATTCTGCTTTACTATAGAGCTGTGCATCATCAAAGACAAAGACACTTTCTTTATCATCTATATACTCTTTATATGCAATTGTTCCATCTTCATTGTAAAACTGTCTCATATATATCTTGGCATAATTTTGATATGGAGCATAATATTCAGAAAAAACTCTTGTATAACTAAAGAAATCTTTTCTTACTAAATAGCCTTCAAGAACAAACTCCACTCTATCTACATAATTTTTATCTGCATTTTTCATATAGCACGTTGCAAATGAACTTTTATCATCATCGAAATACAATCTTTTGATTTTACCGTTATCCTCTATTTGAGTAATTTCGTTATCGATTTCACCCATTAAATCATCTAAAGTATATGTTGTTGGTGCAATTTTTATATCACTAAAATATTGATATAACCAAATTACTTCATCATCTTTAAATCCTAAGTTATCAGTTAATGTTTGGATATTTTCAGAAGACATGAAATCTAAAAAAATAAATTTTACATTTCTATACATCTGTCTCAACAATTTAGCTCTATATGCTTGAGCATATTCAATTCCACTACTAGCCCAACCTATTCCAAAGTTTATATTATATACAGTCATCATAAACCCCCTTTATTTTATGGGAAATAAATCACAAGATCTCCATGTTTATCAAACGTTATAATACTTAAACATAAATTTCTTATAATATTTCTTTTTAATTTAATTGTCATAGCTTCATATGACTCTAATGCAACTTTATGATATTCATATACGGCATTTCTTTGACCATTTTGGCGATTATTGACGCTAGCTTTTAGTTGCTGAAGATAATCGACTTGTTCAATCCATGCCATATCGATTGCTTTGATAAATGATTTTTGAATGAAACGTAATATGAAATATGGATCTGCTGCTTTCTTTTGATTATCCTCAAATTGATGCATAAAATGTTGTATTAAAAAATCAACAATTGATTCTTGGTTATATACATCTATTCTTTCATTATTCGCTTCAAAATTGAAAGATAAATTTTTATAAACATAGCTAATTACATCTTTTTCATCATTTATATTAAAGCTTTTTAAATCGCTTCTAAAAACATCTTTCGCCAATTGATTATAATCAAATTGGTTTTTATCAACCATATCTAAAATACGATTTCTTTCTTTATATATTAAATCTCTTTGTACACTAATACTTTTTTCAAATTCATTAGCCATTTCACGTTGAACAATAGAAGTCTCTTCTGAAACAGTTTGTGCTTTATTTACAATATTTTTTACTCTCAATTGAAAAACTTTACTATTTTCCAAATATTCACTACTAGTTTGCTTCAACTTGTCGTTCTCTAGCAATTTAGATTGGCTCCACTTTTTAACAATGTAATCATTTAATGACACAAATATTTGAGATACACCGGGATCACCTTGTCGACCAGCACGGCCTCTTAGCTGTCTATCTACACGACTATTTTCCATATGTTCATTAATAATCACCGCTAATCCACCAATTTCATGAACACCTTGTGCTAATTTAATATCTGTACCACGTCCTGCCATACTTGTAGCCACAGTAACTGCTGCTCTAGTACCTGCTTCTGCAATCATTTGAGCTTCTTTAGAAACATTTTGAGCAATTAATAGGTTATTAGGTATATCTAATTGGAATAGATTAGCCGAAAAATATTCAGCTGCTTCTGCAGTTCTAGTTATTAAAAGAACTGGCTGAGATTTTTTATGTTTTTCAACTACAACATCAATGATGGCTTGATTTTTTTCTTCCATATTTGCGAATACTCTATCTTCCAAATCTTGTCTCTGAATAGGTTTATCAGTGGGAATCTCAACTACAATTTTCGAATATAATTCAAAAAATTCCTTTTCTCCTTGTTTACCTGTTCCAGTCATTCCTGCAAATTTGTCAAAGAGTTTAAATAAGTTTTGGAATGTAATTGTAGCCATCACACTCTTATCAATAGATAATTCAACATCTTCTTTAGCTTCAATTGCTTGGTGCAAACCTGATTGTAATTTCGTACCTGGAAGCATTCGCCCTGTAATTCTATCTATTAACACAATCTCTCCATTTGATACAAAATAATCTAAATTATAATCAAATAGATACTTAGCTCTCAATGATAAATTGATAATACGAACCAAATCAAAATTAAGTTCATCATATAAATGGTGCACTTTAAAGTAGTCATTTGCTTTATCAATACCTTGTTTTGTTAGCCAAATTTCTTTTTTATTTTTATCTAGTTTAAAATGTTGCCCATCTTTAAGTGTATGTACAAATTCTTTTACAATATCAAATAAATTAGATTGCAATCGTGGTGCACCGGATATAACAAGTGGTGTTTGGGCTGCATCTAAAATGATTGAATCAACTTCATCTAAAATTGCAAACTGTAATTCAGGTAAAAATTTAGTTCGCTTGTGATCTGCTAAATTGTCTGTAAGATAATCAAAGCCCAAACGCCCATTTGTAGTATAAATGATGTCATGTGCATATAGCTTTTGCTTTTCACCAGCTTCATATTCATAGTCTGGAATGTCTATAAATCCCAATGATGCAGTTAAGCCTAACCATTCATACAATGGTTTCATTTCCATGCAATCTCTTTTAGCTAGGTAATCATTAGTCGTAATTAAAAATGCTCTTTTACCTGTTAATGCATTTAAATATAAGGGCATCGTTGCAGTTAGCGTTTTGCCTTCTCCGGTTTGCATTTCTGCTATATTTCCCTGATGCATTACTATAGCTCCTAGTACCTGCACATCTTTAGGGTACATGCCTAATACACGGTAGGCAGATTCTCTTACCACAGCATATACTTCTGGTAAAATTTGATCTAATGTCTCTTTAGATTCCATTATTCTCTTTTTAAATTCTTGAGTTTTTGCTTTTAATGCTTCATCAGTATATTCAGAAAAAACATGACTCATTTTATTGATACTATTTAATGTTTTATTTAGTTTTTTTAACCGCATTTTATTAATAGTATTATCAAATTTACCTGTCATTTTAACACCTCTTTCTGAATTTTATACTTTATTGTGTCTGATTTTATCTATTGTTTTACTAATATCAGTTGATATAGTTGAATGACTGCTCTCTATATGTTGGTCTTCAATAATAATTCGGCGAAATTGTAAATGCTGAAATCCAGCATTCATTAATTCAATTTTATAAGAATAGGCATCTTTTGGATATTCAAACTCAATATCATCATCTTCGATAATCATAGTTTTAATTTTTTCACCATTCTTTTTATATAAAACAATCTTAAAATACACTGATCTTTCAGGTGTGACATCATAATCAAACCTAATTTTATAATTGTTTCCTTTTTTCAATAATGGTAATGAAGGCACTTGTTTATTTGTTGTATAACTTGATAACATGTTCCATTCATGTATCACCATTCCTGAGGGCATCAATGAATTGTCCATGCTGACAAAATTATTATTAAATTTTAGCTTAGCTCCATACATAAAAGTACTTTTATGTACCTTTTTCCAGGTGATATCAAATCGATTATTTTGATTCATACTACTCTCTCCCGAATTGATTATTTAAAATAATATGATAGAAGTTTACAAACCAACTGGTTATCGTTGCTGAGTCATCATTATGTCTACCAGGCACGCCACGTGTCATGACATGCGTTTTAGATTCTCCTAGCACAGACATTAAATCATCAAAAGCTATATCATCATAATCATCATTTTGCATATATGCGATAGCAAAAGTAGTATTTTCAACTTCATTTTGCTTAAATTTTCCCCAAAAACGCTTATTCAAATGATTGATATTTTCCTTACTAAATGTGCCTTCTTGAGACATCAAAATATCTAGTGCTGTTCCAAAATCATTAGGTCGCTTTAGTTTCATATTTTCAGCAATTCTACCAATATTCACTAATGGTTTACCAACAATCACAGCTCTTGGGTTTAATTGTGCACCATAGTATAATGCGCCAAATGACCCCATCGACAATCCAGATAATATCAAATCATCTTCTTTAAAATTTAAATATTCCAATGTTTCTTTAATAACTTTTTTTATGCTATTTTCATAGGTTTCAGAGCCAAGATAGAAGGATCCACCTTCGATTCTAGGGTCCCCAATAAGTAAAAATGGGGCATCTAGACTGTTCATCATAAAATATCCTTCAAACCCTTCTGCTGAACGATAACCACTAAAATATACATTTAATGGCGGCTTTAAATCACCAGGATTGAAATAATGTATAAACTCTTCGCCATTTTCATCGTTATAACGTTGACCACCCATTATAAATTGGCCCATCTCTGCACGAGACCACCTTTTATGGATCGCCCTAAGATGTACAACACCTGTTCCCTTTGCTTTTACTACTATAGAAATATTTGCATCATAAGGTCTTGGCATCAATTCCAAAGGCTGGTTTAAATCATCCTTTGTCAAGGTTATAACATCTTTCGTATGTTCTAATGAGCCAAATGGGATTAATCTAATTACATATTGGACATCAACATTTCCCTCTACAAAAAATTCTGGCCATAACTGTACCATCATATTCTTATCGTAAACTAAGTTTTGGTTCCAGCTAACAATTGGCGTATACGACTCTCCAAAATCTCCAGACAAAACGAGTTCCTTGTTACCTAAGTATTCAAATTCTCCTTCAAAATTAGGATTTACCTCTCCTTTAATTGGCGAGACTTTATCTCCGTATTGCTTAGTAAAAGCACCTGATTTTAATTTATGATGCAACTCATCTGTTGATTTATAAATTAATGGTTTAATAAATTTATATTTTACTCGAGAATCATTTTCGAATTGAAAATCCCAATATTTTTCATCTACATAAATCGTATATGGTTCTCCCACTATTTCAATAACTTTCATCAATTCTTGAGAATATGTTGTTTGAATAAATACTAAATTAAAGGAACCAACTTCATCTATTAAATTTTCAATTGCTTCTTCATAACCACTTTCAAATGTAAATAGTATTGGATCAAGATAATCGATGTACACGTTTTTTTTATCATGGAAAATAGGTTCTAAATCTTCTCCACCGATTTGCAATATATTAAATTTTCTAGCCATATAACTCTCCTTTTATCAAACGGTTCACTTCTCTTATTATCTTAGTCGAACTAAATTCATCTACTAATTTTAGGGAAGATGCATAAGAATAATTCCAATTTTTCAAACTTAGTAAGAAGTAATCTAACGCCTGTATCATATTAGATGAACTTGGTATTATTAACCCGTTTACATTAGGTGTCACATAATCCGTTTCTATCATATTAATTTGAGGTACTCCTGCACTGATTGCGCTAATTTGCAGATATAAATCTGGTTCATCACCCAAATCTATAACTACTCTTAATTGTGACATTGCTCTAATTAAATCTTCTTCAAATATGACCGATTCAATTTTAATTATTTCTATAAATTCCATTTCTTCTTCTAACACATCAGCCATTTCTTCACTTAAAGTTCTTTGTTCTTCATTATATAATTCATTTTTTTCTTTTACTATGTCTGATAACCATTTCGGTGTTTTGCTTGTTATATCTTTCATTAAAATAGTAACTCTATAGTTTTCTTTATTTTTAATATAACTATATAACTGATCTATTACAGGTTCTACTACATCTCTTGATAAATTATCTATCCAAAAACCAATATGCACATCATATAACTGAGAACTTATATTTGGGATTTTTTCAGTATCAAAGGGTGTAATTCTAGACATTTTCATGTTAATTGAATTGTTATTAGCAATAAGCCTACATTCTCTTTCATTTTCTTTTGTGTCAACTAAACAACTTTTTGCAGGTTGCATGGATTGAATTAAATGTGACGTTATTTCTCTATTTCTATTTGAAAATAGAGAAAAACATAATTGATTTGCTTCAAAATACCGTGTAATTAACTGATTATGTCTTCCATCGGAAGCAGCAATAAAATCGTCTGATTGTGTTATTTGATCTGTATAAAATTTTTCAACAATCTCTTCTATTATTTCCAACATATTTAAATATTTACTATGGTCTAATAAATCTTTAACTGGATTGTTAACTAATACTTCTCCTGTTATTAAGTTCTCAGTTAGAATCTTTTCACCCAATACATTTAAATAAGTTTGTTCAACTTCAGTATCATTTTCATATTTAATAATTGAAGATATAAACCCTCTATCGTCAAATATCATCTTTTGTTGTTGCAATCCATTTTCATATTCATGTATATGGAGTACATATCCCTCTTGATTAAACGTAATTTGAGAATACGTATTTTTACCTATAACTGCTTCTACCATAAACGGCGAATATACAAACTCTGTATATTTAGGCCAATTCAAATCTAAGTAATCAATAGCTCTAGGTAATGTGTTTGGAGCACTTTGTAACACATCAAATACAGACCAATAATCACTTTCAAATAAATCATGTCTATGTAAAAACAACCTTAAATTAGGTGAATAATTTAATACTAGTAATTTATATTCATAACCATTTTTCTTATGCATAGACATTAAGCTAATCATGTCATCAAAATCTGTTTTATCCGGCTTATAATAGAAGGGAAGAGTATTGTCTTTCCACAATTTTTGTCCACTATACCACGCTGGTATAAAATATCTCATAAAAAATTCCTCCCTAATATTTGTCTAATATGCTTTTATATCTATCAAAATAAGAATATGCTCTTAATGTTTCAGTTATACTTATACCAATATAAATCAATATAATCAGTTGTATTGAAAAGTATATTTCTTTTGAAAGCTCTGGAACCAATAATGAACAATATAAGGGCACTGCTAAAATCAATGTCACTGTAACTGAACCAAACCAGCAAATTCTTCTTGCTTTTTTATTTAAATATCGCTCAGTTTCTTCACCAGGACTAATACCAGCAAAGTAATTTCCATTTTTTAAAAATTCTTTAGATTTCCTTTTAGTATTGATCAAAAATCTAGATAGTAAATATCCAAAAATGATTTGTATTACAATATATACTGTAATACCTATGGGATTATCAAATCCAAAAATGGCTACATTCATTTCCTTATTCAAAAGTAAGCTTCCAATTAAGTTAATGACACTATTTAACAATAGAAATAAAGATAAACTTATCATTATAGATATACTTCCTGCTGGATTTAATTTCCAGGCAAGATATGAATGTGAAGTTTGTGTAGACATATTCATTATATCTTTATAATGAAGTCGATACTCTGATAATTCTATATAGAGAAGTATTAGAATCGCTATAACTAGTAATCCAATCACAATAAATAATGTTTCTGTTACATTTATACTAGACAGTTGTTGATGAAATAAAGATTTTATTAAACTCATTAATACAATTGGCATTGGCCCACCAATTCCATAAGTCGTATTTTGATCAGCTAACCAGACTAATAGTAATGTCCCTGTTAATAAAACTAATACAAGTAACAGAATATTTGTGCTCTGTATTATATTATTCTGAACATAGGTATGGATAACATAGTATGCTTGTATCGTTGCTATAAGTATTGTTAATAGCCTTTCCTTTATTTGTTTTTCAGAACGAGTCTGCTTAACAATATTATCTACATCTCTATAGTTGAATAGCATGATAATAATCATTGCTGTTAACCACGGGCCTAACCCCAATGAAAATACATTCAATGAGCTTAAATCCCCACCGACATTTGAAACAGCTAATTTAAAAAAGCTATCATGGCTGGATTTAATTGATTCATTACCAATGATAGAAATATTACTTCCAAATATGTATATAAAAAGAATGAACATTGTAAAAATAATTCTTTTGTGTAAAATCTTAAACTCTTTATTTCTTAACATTTTTCCACCTAAAATTCTTATATTTTAATATGAGTGCAAAGAGGCTAAAAACATAATTGATTTACTATCACGTAAACTTAATATTATGTCTTAGCCTCTTTGTTTTACTTCATATTATCATAGATTAAAATCTATAATTATTTTTTATCTTCTTTGTTTTTACGTGATCTTTTCATTAAACCTAATCCAGCAAGCAATGAGAGAACAGCCCCCATTAATACGTTTGTATTATTAGCATCATTGCTATTACCAGTTTCAGGAAGTTCTTTGTTCTCATCACTATTATCTTTGTGATTTGATTGTTGAGCTACATTAGATGAGTTTGTACTTTCTCCAGTTGATGCACTGTTAGAAGTTGCATGTGAAGTGACATTTGACGCACTATCTGATGTGCTTACTGAGTTTGAGTCAGATACGCTTGTGCTTGTTGATGCACTATCTGATGTGCTTACTGAGTTTGAGTCAGATACGCTTGTGCTTAATGACGCACTATCTGATGTGCTCATTGAGTTTGAGTCAGATACGCTTGTGCTTGTTGATGCACTATCTGATGTGCTTACTGAGTTTGAGTCAGATACGCTTGTGCTTAATGATGCACTATCTGATGTGCTTACTGAGTTTGAGTCAGATACGCTTGTTGACGCTGAGTCAGACGCGCTTACTGATGTAGAGTCAGATGCACTTACTGATGTTGAATCAGACGCACTTGCTGATGTTGAATCAGATGCACTTGTTGACGCTGAGTCAGACGCGCTTACTGATGCTGAGTCAGACGCACTTACTGATGTAGAGTCACTTGCACTTGTTGACGCTGAGTCAGACGCACTTGCTGATGCTGAGTCAGATGCACTTACTGATGTTGAATCAGATGCGCTTACTGATGCTGAGTCAGACGCGCTTACTGATGTAGAGTCAGATGCGCTTACTGACGCTGAGTCAGATGCACTTACTGATGTTGAATCAGATGCGCTTGCTGATGCTGAGTCAGACGCGCTTACTGACGCTGAGTCAGATGCGCTTACTGACGCTGAGTCAGATGCACTTACTGATGTTGAATCAGATGCGCTTGCTGATGCTGAGTCAGACGCGCTTACTGACGCTGAGTCAGATGCACTTACTGACGCTGAGTCAGATGCACTTGCTGATGCTGAGTCAGACGCGCTTGCTGATGCTGAGTCAGACGCGCTTACTGATGTTGAATCAGACGCACTTACTGATGTAGAGTCACTTGCACTTGTTGACGCTGAGTCAGACGCACTTGCTGATGCTGAGTCAGATGCACTTACTGATGTTGAATCAGATGCGCTTGCTGACGCTGAGTCAGATGCACTTACTGATGTTGAATCAGATGCGCTTGCTGACGCTGAGTCGCTTGCGCTTACTGACGCTGAGTCAGATGCACTTACTGACGCTGAGTCAGATGCACTTGCTGATGCTGAGTCAGACGCGCTTACTGATGTTGAATCAGATGCGCTTGTTGACGCTGAGTCAGACGCGCTTACTGATGTAGAGTCAGATGCACTTGTTGACGCTGAGTCAGATACGCTTGTGCTTGTTGATGCACTATCTGATGTGCTTACTGAGTTTGAGTCAGATACGCTTGTGCTTAATGATGCACTATCTGATGTGCTTACTGAGTTTGAGTCAGATACGCTTGTGCTTAATGATGCACTATCTGATGTACTTACTGAGTTTGAGTCAGATGCGCTTGTTGACGCTGAGTCAGACGCGCTTACTGATGTAGAGTCAGATGCACTTACTGATGTTGAATCAGACGCACTTGCTGATGTTGAATCAGATGCACTTGTTGACGCTGAGTCAGATGCACTTACTGATGTTGAATCAGACGCACTTGCTGATGTTGAATCAGATGCACTTGTTGACGCTGAGTCAGACGCGCTTACTGATGCTGAGTCAGACGCACTTACTGATGTAGAGTCACTTGCACTTGTTGACGCTGAGTCAGACGCACTTGCTGATGCTGAGTCAGATGCACTTACTGATGTTGAATCAGATGCGCTTACTGATGCTGAGTCAGACGCGCTTACTGATGTAGAGTCAGATGCACTTACTGATGTTGAATCAGACGCACTTGCTGATGCTGAGTCAGACGCGCTTACTGATGTTGAATCAGACGCACTTACTGATGTAGAGTCACTTGCACTTGTTGACGCTGAGTCAGACGCGCTTACTGATGCTGAGTCAGACGCACTTACTGATGTAGAGTCACTTGCACTTGTTGACGCTGAGTCAGACGCACTTGCTGATGCTGAGTCAGATGCACTTACTGATGTTGAATCAGATGCGCTTACTGATGCTGAGTCAGACGCGCTTACTGATGTAGAGTCAGATGCGCTTACTGACGCTGAGTCAGATGCACTTACTGATGTTGAATCAGATGCGCTTGCTGATGCTGAGTCAGACGCGCTTACTGACGCTGAGTCAGATGCGCTTACTGACGCTGAGTCAGATGCACTTACTGATGTTGAATCAGATGCGCTTACTGATGCTGAGTCAGACGCACTTACTGATGTAGAGTCACTTGCACTTGTTGACGCTGAGTCAGACGCACTTGCTGATGCTGAGTCAGATGCACTTACTGATGTTGAATCAGATGCGCTTACTGATGCTGAGTCAGACGCGCTTACTGATGTAGAGTCAGATGCGCTTACTGACGCTGAGTCAGATGCACTTACTGATGTTGAATCAGATGCGCTTGCTGATGCTGAGTCAGACGCGCTTACTGACGCTGAGTCAGATGCGCTTACTGACGCTGAGTCAGATGCACTTACTGATGTTGAATCAGATGCGCTTGCTGATGCTGAGTCAGACGCGCTTACTGACGCTGAGTCACTTGCACTTGCTGATGTTGAATCAGATGCGCTTGCTGATGCTGAGTCAGACGCGCTTACTGACGCTGAGTCAGATGCACTTACTGACGCTGAGTCAGATGCACTTGCTGATGCTGAGTCAGACGCGCTTACTGATGTTGAATCAGATGCGCTTGTTGACGCTGAGTCAGACGCGCTTACTGATGTAGAGTCAGATGCACTTGTTGACGCTGAGTCAGATACGCTTGTGCTTGTTGATGCACTATCTGATGTGCTTACTGAGTTTGAGTCAGATACGCTTGTGCTTAATGATGCACTATCTGATGTGCTTACTGAGTTTGAGTCAGATACGCTTGTGCTTAATGATGCACTATCTGATGTACTTACTGAGTTTGAGTCAGATGCGCTTGTTGACGCTGAGTCAGACGCGCTTACTGATGTAGAGTCAGATGCACTTACTGATGTTGAATCAGACGCACTTGCTGATGTTGAATCAGATGCACTTGTTGACGCTGAGTCAGATGCACTTACTGATGTTGAATCAGACGCACTTGCTGATGTTGAATCAGATGCACTTGTTGACGCTGAGTCAGACGCGCTTACTGATGCTGAGTCAGACGCACTTACTGATGTAGAGTCACTTGCACTTGTTGACGCTGAGTCAGACGCACTTGCTGATGCTGAGTCAGATGCACTTACTGATGTTGAATCAGATGCGCTTACTGATGCTGAGTCAGACGCGCTTACTGATGTAGAGTCAGATGCACTTACTGATGTTGAATCAGACGCACTTGCTGATGCTGAGTCAGACGCGCTTACTGATGTTGAATCAGACGCACTTACTGATGTAGAGTCACTTGCACTTGTTGACGCTGAGTCAGACGCGCTTACTGATGCTGAGTCAGACGCACTTACTGATGTAGAGTCACTTGCACTTGTTGACGCTGAGTCAGACGCACTTGCTGATGCTGAGTCAGATGCACTTACTGATGTTGAATCAGATGCGCTTGCTGACGCTGAGTCAGACGCGCTTACTGACGCTGAGTCAGATGCACTTACTGATGTTGAATCAGATGCACTTGTTGACGCTGAGTCAGACGCGCTTACTGATGTAGAGTCAGATGCGCTTACTGACGCTGAGTCAGATGCACTTGCTGATGCTGAGTCAGACGCGCTTACTGACGCTGAGTCACTTGCACTTGCTGATGTTGAATCAGATGCGCTTGCTGATGCTGAGTCAGACGCGCTTACTGACGCTGAGTCAGATGCACTTACTGACGCTGAGTCAGATGCACTTGCTGATGCTGAGTCAGACGCGCTTACTGATGTTGAATCAGATGCGCTTGTTGACGCTGAGTCAGACGCGCTTACTGATGTAGAGTCAGATGCACTTGTTGACGCTGAGTCAGATACGCTTGTGCTTGTTGATGCACTATCTGATGTGCTTACTGAGTTTGAGTCAGATACGCTTGTGCTTAATGATGCACTATCTGATGTGCTTACTGAGTTTGAGTCAGATACGCTTGTGCTTAATGATGCACTATCTGATGTACTTACTGAGTTTGAGTCAGATGCGCTTGTTGACGCTGAGTCAGACGCGCTTACTGATGTAGAGTCAGATGCACTTACTGATGTTGAATCAGACGCACTTGCTGATGTTGAATCAGATGCACTTGTTGACGCTGAGTCAGATGCACTTACTGATGTTGAATCAGACGCACTTACTGATGTAGAGTCACTTGCACTTGTTGACGCTGAGTCAGACGCGCTTACTGATGCTGAGTCAGACGCACTTACTGATGTAGAGTCACTTGCACTTGTTGACGCTGAGTCAGACGCACTTGCTGATGCTGAGTCAGATGCACTTACTGATGTTGAATCAGATGCGCTTACTGATGCTGAGTCAGACGCGCTTACTGATGTAGAGTCAGATGCACTTGCTGATGCTGAGTCAGACGCGCTTGCTGATGCTGAGTCAGACGCGCTTACTGATGTTGAATCAGACGCACTTACTGATGTAGAGTCACTTGCACTTGTTGACGCTGAGTCAGACGCACTTGCTGATGCTGAGTCAGATGCACTTACTGATGTTGAATCAGATGCACTTACTGACGCTGAGTCAGATGCACTTGCTGATGCTGAGTCGCTTGCACTTGCTGATGCTGAGTCAGATGCACTTACTGATGTTGAATCAGATGCGCTTGCTGACGCTGAGTCGCTTGCACTTACTGACGCTGAGTCAGATGCACTTGCTGATGCTGAGTCAGACGCGCTTACTGATGTTGAATCAGACGCGCTTACTGATGCTGAGTCAGACGCGCTTACTGATGTAGAGTCAGATGCGCTTACTGACGCTGAGTCAGATGCACTTACTGATGTTGAATCAGATGCGCTTGCTGATGCTGAGTCAGACGCGCTTACTGACGCTGAGTCAGATGCACTTACTGATGTTGAATCAGATGCACTTGTTGACGCTGAGTCAGACGCGCTTACTGATGTAGAGTCAGATGCGCTTACTGACGCTGAGTCAGATGCACTTGCTGATGCTGAGTCAGACGCGCTTACTGATGTTGAATCAGATGCACTTGTTGACGCTGAGTCAGATGCACTTACTGATGTTGAATCAGATGCACTTGCTGATGCTGAGTCAGACGCGCTTACTGATGTAGAGTCACTTGCACTTGCTGACGCTGAGTCGCTTGCGCTTACTGACGCTGAGTCACTTGCACTTTCTGATGCTGAATCTGATGCGCTTGTTGATGAACTTTGTGAGTTAGCTGTACTTGTTGACGCACTTTGTGAGTTAGCTGCACTTGTTGACGCACTTTGTGAGTTAGCTGTACTTGTTGACGCACTTTGTGAATTAGCTGTACTTGTTGACGCACTTTGTGAATTAGCTGTACTTGTTGACGCACTTTGTGAGTTAGCTGTACTTGTTGACGCACTTTGTGAATTAGCTGTACTTGTTGACGCACTTTGTGAGTTAGCTGTACTTGTTGACGCACTTTGTGAGTTAGCTGTACTTGTTGACGCACTTTGTGAATTAGCTGTACTTGTTGATGCACTTTGTGAATTAGCTGTACTTGTTGATGCACTTTGTGAGTTAGCTGTACTTGTTGACGCACTTTGTGAGTTAGCTGTACTTGTTGACGCACTTTGTGAGTTAGCTGTACTTGTTGACGCACTTTGTGAGTTAGCTGTACTTGTTGACGCACTTTGTGAATTAGCTGTACTTGTTGACGCACTTTGTGAATTAGCTGTACTTGTTGGATCAGTTACATTAACTTTTTGACCATTAAAAAAGTTAGTACCACCTGTCACAGATGTAGAGTACGGATCAAATGTAAACGATGTATCGCCCCCAGAAATAATAGGAACTGTCCATGTCGTTGTTAAACCATAGCCTTGTTTAGCTTGATATCCATTCATTTGATAACCATTTGACCAAGTATATCCATTACCTTGTTTAACCATAGGTGTTGTATTTGCTGCTGGATTACTAACCTTTGCACCTGTTGAGTCTGTAATATAGCTCGTGGCAGATGAAGGAGTTCCATATCCGTTACCTAATGTAAACATTGTTTGATTAGATGAACCTGTATTGTATATTGAATAACCATTTGGTAATGTCGTTGGTTTTTCAACTGTTGTTGTTGCTGGATTATCATATGTAACTGTATAAGTAAAAGTCATAGATGTTCCATTATTAACAGTAGTCAATTTATAATAGATAGGAATATTATTATTTGTATCGGTACCCGCACCTGTATAAGTATTTGTAGTAGATGTTGCTGCTGCTGCTGCGAATGTTGTTGTTGCCAATCTACTAAAAGTTCTTAATTTAGTTGCTGAGGTACTGTTAGACGACGAATCACTATTATTAATTGTGATTGCTGAACCTAAATCTTCACTTGTTGCACTGTCTTTACTTTCTGTACTTGCAGCACTGTCCTTGCTTTCTGTACTTGCAGCACTGTCCTTGCTTTCTGTACTTGCAGCACTGTCTTTGCTTTCTGTACTTGCAGCACTGTCCTTGCTTTCTGTACTTGCAGCACTGTCCTTGCTTTCTGTACTTGCAGCACTATCTTTGCTTTCTGTACTTGCAGCACTGTCCTTGCTTTCTGTACTTGCAGCACTATCTTTGCTTTCTGTACTTGCAGCACTGTCCTTGCTTTCTGTACTTGCAGCACTGTCCTTGCTTTCTGTACTTGCAGCACTGTCCTTGCTTTCTGTACTTGCAGCACTGTCCTTGCTTTCTGTACTTGCAGCACTATCTTTGCTTTCTGTACTTGCAGCACTATCTTTGCTTTCTGTACTTGCAGCACTATCTTTGCTTTCTGTACTTGCAGCACTGTCCTTGCTTTCTGTACTTGCAGCACTGTCCTTGCTTTCTGTACTTGCAGCACTGTCCTTGCTTTCTGTACTTGCAGCACTATCTTTGCTTTCTTTAGTAGATGTTTGATCACCTACAGTAGTGCTATTGGAACTTATTTCAGATGTTACAGGCGTTTCTGATGCAGCAAATGCTTCATGATTATTTAACATGTTGAAAGTGAACGCTCCGCCTACTACAGCTGACGTTTTTAGAGCATTCTTCTTGAAGCTTGAATTTTGTGAATTCAAATCTTTTCCTACAGCTACTTTTTGTCCTGCAAAAGGTAGACCCATAACTTTCATAAGTTGAATTTCTCTAATTCCTGCTTTAACCCAATTTTTTCCTGATTTATACAATCTCACTCTTGCTTTTTCTTCTTTAAAATTTTCTTTAAACCGTTTGATTTTTTTGGTCATAATTTCCTCCATTAATTGAAAGTTTTAACTGTAATATTACCCATTTGACTGAAAATTTTTGTTTTTTAGTACCCTAATACTATCACTGTCACTTTCTAAAAACAATTAAATTTAATTCAATATTTACATTAAAAATATTTTGTTTTTTAATGTAAATTTATTTTAACTACGTTTTTATTTTACTCACACTTCTTATCGTAAAATAATTAAATTTTTATTTTAATTAATTTTATTATTCTATATTAAAATATCATTCCTTTGATAAGAATAACTCCCATTTTCATGATGCTTATATAAAGTAAGAGTGTATCATTAACTTAAATTGTAATGACACACTCTCACTTTATAGCAAAATATTAATATTTATTATTTTCTAAAAATCTCTCTAAAACTTCATCAATAATAGCTTTTATAGGTTCTGTTGCAAAGTTAGAAAAATATAGCTAATTACCACTTTATCATGTCGTTGTTCCCTTAACTGGCTAACATATGTCTAATTTCGTGGAACGGTGAAAATCCGTAGATCTGAAGAGACCTACGGTTCTTTTTGTATAGAGCGTAAATACATTCAATCCCTTTGATTGTATTTTTTGCTGTATTGATACTTTGATATCTTGTTCAATGAGGTTATTGAGATATTTAGATGTACAATGACAGTTAGAGTTCAATTTAAACGCTTGAATTACTTTAGCCATGGCCATCTTCGTTGAAAGTGCTTGATTTGTAAAATCACTATTTGAGGTTTGCCAAACTGTTTAACGAGGCGTTTTATAAACGCATATGCTGAGTGATTATCTCGCTTTTTGCGTAACCAAATATCTAGTTTATGACCATCTGCCTCAATCGCACGATATAAATAACACCATTTTCCTTTTATTTTGATGTATTTCTCATCAATACGCCACCTATAATACACTTTTTTTATGCTTTTTCTTCCAGATTTGATACAAAATCGGGGCATATTCTTGAACCCAACGGTAGGCTGTTGAGTGATGAACGTTCACACCACGTTCTCTTAGTATTTCAGATATATCACGATAACTTAATACATATCTTAGGTAGTAGCCAACGGCTACAGTAATAACATCCTTATCGAATTGTTTATATCTTAAATAATTCATACAGAAGGCTCCTTTTTGTTAAAATTATACTATAAAATCAACTTTGAAACAGAACCATATAAAGCCTATAAAGGTAAAATTGGAAAAGTTGCGAATAATTTAATCAAACGTCGATTTAAAACTGACCGACTTTATCAAAAAATAGTGACCGACATTACAGAGTTCAAACTAAAAAATGATCAAAAATTATATTTATCAACGTTTATGGATGTATATAGTTCAGAAATCATTAGTTTTACTATGTCTGATGGATCTACCTTAGATATAGTCATGACACCACTTCAAGCGCTCATTAATCAAAAGCCTAAAATAAACTATCGTTCAACAATACATTCAGACCAAGGATGACATTATCAACACGATAAATATGTAAAATGCCTAAAAGATAACAATATTTTTCAAAGTATGTCCAGAAAAGGTAATTGTTTAGATAATGCATTAATGGAAAATTTCTTTGGATTACTAAAACAAGAAATGTTTTATGGCAATCAATTTCAACATTTTGACCAATGGAAACAATCCATTCATCAATATAATGAAAGAATTAAAAGGCTTGTCTCCTAAAAATCATAGAAGACAAACCTTTGAAATTATATGCTTAACCAAAGTACAACTTTTGGGTTTCAGTACATAAAAAATCATCGTGGGATGTTCTTTAGCAATTTCAATATAAGCATCGTGTAGTAGTAGATAGGTAATGCCAATTTGCTACCATATTAGATAAGTGTTATTGAAATTGATAAAAACTATATACTTCAATAAAATGAAATTTGTAAATAAAAAATAAGAGATAGAACCACGATTTCTTGTTCTACCTCTTTAAATGATAAAATGTTATTTTTCTTTTACAAGTTTTTTAACTTCTTCTAATTCTTTTTCAACATCTCTATTCGGTTTTTTAGTTATAAGACTTACGATATAAGTCACAATTAAACTTGTTAAAAATCCAGGAATAATTTCATATAAATTAAAGAAGTCAATATATTCTCCTAATGGTTTCACAAAAACAATCCAAATAATGACTACAACTGATCCTGATATCATACCAAAAATAGCTCCTGTACGACTTAATCCCTTCCAATAGAGAGATAGTAATACCAGTGGACCAAATGCTGCACCAAATCCAGCCCATGCATTACCAACAAGATTAAGTATAGTATCATTTGGAGTCCATGCGATTATAATAGATATAATTGCTATAATAAGAACAGATAATCGACCTACTAATAAAAACTCTTTTTTATGTTTTTTTGCAGCTTCTTCGCCTCTAATTAATTTATAGAAATCCTCTGTAAGTGAACTAGAAGTAACAAGTAGTTGTGAGGAGATTGTGCTCATAATAGCTGCTAAAATTGCTGCAAGAAGGAAACCACCAACCAATGGATGGAATAAAATTTGGCCCATTAAAATAAAAAGTGTTTCTGGATCATTTAATTTAACTCCTCTATCTTGAACAAAAGCAATACCTATCAACCCTACACATACAGCACCTATTAAACTAATAGCCATCCAACTAATACCAAATCTTCTGGCAGTTTTTAATTGACTAACAGATTTGATTGACATGAATCGTACTATAATATGCGGTTGACCAAAGTAACCTAATCCCCAAGCAAAGAAAGAAATAATTCCCACAATAGTTGTCCCTTTAAATAAATCTAAATTAGTCGGTTTTAAATTTGCTGCTTGAGAAAAAGCATCAATCCCTCCGAGCTGCATCATGGCTACAATAGGTACCATAACCATCGCAATTAACATAACTACACCTTGAAAGAAGTCAGTTAATGATACTGCTAAATACCCCCCAAAGAATGTATAAGCAATAACAATCACCGAAACTACAATAAGACCAGTATGATAATCTAGACCAAACGCACTATTAAATAATTTACCACCTGAAACCATACCCGAGTGAGTATATAGTGTAAAGAATACAACAATAATACCACCAGAGATAATTTTAATAATATTAGAATTATCATTAAGGCGATGTGTAAAATAGTTAGGTAATGTGATTGAGTCATTCGCTTTTTCAGTGTACACACGAAGTCTTGGTGCTACAAGTATGTAGTTAACATAAGCTCCGATAGTTAACCCAATAGCTAACCAAGCTGCTGATAAACCTGTTGTATAAACCTCTCCAGGTAACCCCATAATCATCCAACCACTCATATCTGAAGCTCCAGCAGATAATGCAGTAACGTAAGGTCCTATATTTCTTCCACCAAGCATATATTCTCTTAAATCTCCGGTTGCCTGCTTATAACCATAATATCCAATAACAAGTAAAATTAGAAAATATACTGCAAGCATGATATATGTCCGCCAGTCAAGATTCACTTGGCTTGATAAAGATGTAGCTAAAACAAACATATTAAATAACTCCCTTATATTTATTTTTGTTACATACAATAATTATACAAAAAACAAGAGTTATTTAAAGGGTAAATTTAAATTTTTGGTATTTAATGAATCTTATTAATTGTAAATACTATATTTATGTAGCAGTGACTATATTTTTAATATTAATTTTTAGTATATAATATTCATTGATTTTGTATATAACGATAATAAAAATAAATATACTATATTTGAGTAACATATAAATCGATATATTTGATTTGTCATTTATTAAGAATCCCGTTGACAATATGAGAAAATTCTATATAAAAACTCGTGATAAACGTTGGTGTAACAAGGAAATCCCGGAATCCCACCCATTTTGACGAACAATCAACTCATTATTTATAAGTATTGATGATAGGATTGGGTCTCTGCTTCCTTATATATATTATTTGTTTATAAAGAATAACGGGATTTTGGGATTGTGCTTGTACAATCCTTCTGTTTCTTCGAATTTGCAAATCCCATTCCTTTCCCGGTAAAAAATTATCGTGGGATGTTCTTTAGCAATTTCAATATAAGCTTCGTGTAGTTATGAAAATAATTACGACAATGGCTGTTTCATTAGATAAGTGTTATTGAAATTGATAAAGAGAATTCTAAAATTGGTTAGATAAAATAAATGAAAGAATAACAGAATAGTCATTGTTTATTCAATAGTTATATATATAGTTTGCGGCAAAAATAAAGACGAAGTGCTGAGGAGCACTTCGTCGAGTGGATGGTTATTAAATAGTTGTTTATTAAAAGCGTTATCCAATTTGAGGATGATGTAAAATTAATTTTTATGATATTCATCTATCCTTATATCAATACGATTGATAATCGTTAGATACAGTGATTTCAATTGCTATTTCTCTAATTCTTCAATATCTTTGAACATTGTCTGTAACACATTAGCAGTCATATCAGTATTATAATGTGGGAATTCAGCTTGTTTGTCTTGTTCTAGTAGATAGTACTATTTATATTAGTATTTAAAATTTAAATATTTTGATTATATAAAAAACGTTGATACAATTCATATAATAGTAAGTCTATATTTTTTATTTTGGAAGAACATATTTGGGGACCCTATTTAGTCTGATTACTTTTATATTATTATTAGTCCTAACGGCATTTTTCGTAGCGACAGAGTTTGCTATCGTGAAAGTCAGAGAAACAAGAATTGCACAATTGTTTAATGCAGGAGAGAAGAAAGCAATCTCTGCTAAAAAAGTTGTCGATCATCTTGACGAATACTTAGCTGCCTGTCAATTAGGTATTACCATTACCGCTTTAGGTATTGGTATGGTCGGGGAATCCACATTTGAATTTATTCTAAACCCACTATTCAGTAGTATAGGTATTCCTGAAGCATGGATACATCCATTTACTATTGGTGGTGCGTTTGTTATCGCGACATTTTTACATGTAGTTGTAGGTGAGATGGCGCCTAAGACCATTGCGATTCAAAAAGCTGAGTATATTACATTACTCTTTGCGAAGCCAATCATCTTTTTCTATAAAATAATGTATCCATTTATTTGGCTATTAAATGGTGCAGCACGATTAATCTTGAAAATGTTCAACATGAAACCAGCTAAAGAGAGTGAGGTATTCCACTCTGAAGAAGAATTGAAACAATTAATTCAAGATAGCCATGAAGGTGGCGAAATTAATGACAGTGAGTTACACCATATTAATCAAGCATTTAAATTCGATAATTTAGTCGCAAAAGATATTATGATCGATCCAGAACATGTCAAAACACTCAATTTAAATACGCGTTTTGATGATGCGATTCAACAAATTAAAGTAGATGCATTTACAAGATATCCAGCTATTAAAGATGATCAAATTGTTGGTTTTATCCATTCCAAATCATTATTTAATGTGGATCAGCCATCTAAGTTAGCGACATTTGTTAATCCAATTATCAACGTTAAACTGAATACGCCATTGAAGCACATTTTGGAAATAATGAAAAAGAAAAAAGTTCATATTGCTGCAGTTTATGATAATGCTGATTTCAAAGGTATCATTACTTTAGAAAATATTCTTGAAGAAATCGTTGGCGATATTGAAGATGAATATAATTAATACAACTGTTTATACTGACCCTATCATTGAGATTTGAAAGTTTGAATGATAGGGCATTTTTTATTTACCGACTTTAAACTTTGACATCCGACTCAATTTGTAACTATAACGATTACATGAAATGAGAAGATTGAAAATTAGTAATCGTTTTACTGTAGTTGGCGAACAAGTATCATTGATTAAACGAATCATTTAAGACTAGACGATTCATTGTTATGGACATATTCATTATGACTATCGTATTGAATATTTACGTAAACATATTCAAGCTGCTATCGAAGCAGTAGCTAAAGACGTTGATAAAGGAAAAACGATTCGTTTTTTACAAAATTTATTAAATATAAGTAGTGAACAAACGATTGTATTAAGTGATGGTTTAAATGATGTTCCTTTATTTGAGCATGCACGATACAAAGTTGCTATGGACAACGCTTATCCAGAACTTAAAAGTAAAGCAAATTTAATTTCAATTAATAATGATAGAGATGGCGTAATAGAAACATTGAATATATTACTTATAAATGACGATAATCATAGTGAATGCAACAATATGTAATTAACTTTTATACGATAAACCGCATCATAAAGGAATTTTGAACGTATCAGAACATATGAGGTTTATAAGAATTGCTGTTATGTTTTTTGAACACATCAATAAACAAAAAAGGTATGCACTATGTAAAATATTTATTAAATGATATAAAGCGAGGATACATAAATGATTTTTAAATAGATATGTATCCAATAATATAAAAAGGGACTATAAGCTATATCTAACTACTTATAGTCCTTCTTCATTAGTATAAATATTAAGAAAGGTGTATATCTTTGTAACCTTCATTTACATTAATAATGTTGTGATAACCTTTATGTTCTAAAATACCAATAGCTATCGAACTTCTAATGCCAGACTGACAGTGTACATAAATAACATCGTTTTTATTGAAAGGTAAATCTGTTTCTAAAAGTTTGCTGTGTGGTACATGAACCGCTTGAGATAAGTGGCCATTATTCCATTCATTATCATTACGTACATCTAATATATGTGATTCGTTACCTGTAATGTCTTCACTATGAATGGAACGTGTTTGAATCTTAGATTGAGGTAATTGATATCCAGCAACATCATCGTATCCAATGAGTTGTAAGGTGTGTGTTGCTTTTGAAATAAGGTGATAGTCTCCAATCAAGTTAATTTCTTGATCATAGTTTAGATACCAGCCAATTTGATTGATGAAATTTTTATCATATGGAATATTGATTGTACCTTCAATATGTCCACCATGATAAGCCTCCTTACTGCGGAGATCAAAAGTTAATCTGTTTGTATTTGTAGTTGGATAAACCGTATAAGGTTGATATAAATTCATACCGAATTGATTAATTTTTTTCATTTGTGCAAAATGATGTGGTGGTGCAGGTTGATCAGAAATGAGTTTATCGATAAAGGTAGCTTCGTTATTTTCAAAAAAAGCCCAGTTCGTTTGTTTTTCATAGCCAAGCGTAGATGTTGGAATAGCACCTAAAGATTTACCACAAGGACTACCAGCGCCATGGCCAGGCCAAATTTGAATGTAGTCTGGCAAGTCTTTAATACTTTTAATCGATTTAAACATTTGTTTAGCGCCTATTTCAGATGATCCTTCTACTTTAACCGCTTTTTCTAGTAAATCAGGTCTACCGATATCTCCTACAAAAATAAAATCACCACTGAATAGTCCCATTGAAACTTGTGCTCCAGCACCTTCGTCAGTAAGTAAAAAACTTATACTTTCTGGCGTGTGACCAGGTGTATGAAGCACTTTTAATTTTATATTTCCTACATAAATATCGTCATTATGTTGAACAAAATGAGTGTGATTAGGCATATTTTTATAACCTAATGTGTCATCACTTTCACCTGATACATAGATATTAGCATTTAACTTTATAGCAACATCTCTAATTCCTGAAGCAAAATCTGCATGTATATGTGTTTCAGCTGCATGAGTAATGGTTAAACCTTCTTCATCAGCAACTCGAATATATGAAGATAAGTCACGAATAGGATCAATAATCATGGCTTCTCCAGTTTTTTGACAACCGATTAAATAAGATGCTTGAGATAAATGTTTATCATAAAATTGTTTAAAAAACATAATATCATTCCTTTCTAATTATATAAATAAATTGTGATTAGCTTGTTCTGTATATCCAATATATGCACCTACGCCACCGTATTCTACATCATCGCGTAATTCTTCTTTTGTAATGCCCATCACATCCATACTCATTGTACAAGCGATAAGTTTAACACCTTGCTCAACTGCTTGATCAATAAGAGAAAGTAAAGTATCGACATTTTTCTTTTTCATGACATAACGCATCATTAGATTGCCTAAACCAAACATATTCATTTTAGAAATAGGCATGTTAATTGGTGAATTTGGAAGCATGAAGTCAAAAAGTTTTGCAATACCTTTTTTCTTAATACGTTGACTTTGAATTTTTTTAAGTGCATTTAAGCCCCAAAATGTGCAAAAAATGGTTACATCTCTCCCTGCGGCTTTAGCACCATTAGCAATAATCATTGCTGCAACTGCTTTATCTAGCTCGCCGCTAAATAAAACAATCGTTGTTCCACTTTTCGTGTGTGTCACTTCTATATTTTTATTTTCTTCTTTTTGAATAATAGCGCGAATTTCATTACCAGAATCATTGAGTCTAACAAGTGTATGTCCAGTTTGTTTGACCCAACTTTTAATATCATTTAAAAATCCGTGATCAGTCACAACAACTTCTATTTGATCACCAATAGCGATGTTTTTGATTTCTTTACTAATATTAACAATAGGTCCTGGACATTGTAGATTACTATAATTGAACATCTTACGATTATCTTTAATTTCTCTATCTTCTTTTACTTTAGATAAATTATCATTATGATGTTGTTGTTCGTATGCGGTATAACCTCCGTCTAAATTCACCACATCGTATCCACGTTGTGCAAGAAATTGACTGGCTTTTCTACTTCTATTACCACTTTTACAATAGATATAGTAAGTTTTATTTTTGCTTTGTTTAAAAGTCTCTATATTTTCAACTGAATGTAATAAAGCATTTTTAATGTGTCCTAATTCAAATTCTTCAGGCTGTCGAACGTCAATTAATTGACCCTTAGAACCCAATTCTTGTAATTCTTTTTTAGTGAAATCATTAATGTGTTTCGTTTTATATTGTGACATAATTACCTCCTTTTAAATACCTATGGGGGTATATTATAACGAATTAGATAGTTTGTCAAATACCTATGGGGGTATTTGACAAACTAAAATTTAATCAATATGATGTAATTATTAAAAATGAATGTGGAGTGAAATATATTGGAATATAATAAAAAGATGATTAATCGTATTCATCGCATACAAGGACAGCTTAATGGAGTCATTAAAATGATGGAGGAAGAAAAAAATTGTAAAGACGTCATTAGTCAATTAAGTGCCTCTAAAAGTTCTATTCAACGGTTAATGGGTATTATCATTAGTGAAAACTTAGTAGAATGCGTCAAAATGTCTGAAGAAAATAGTGAAGATTCTCAGGCACTAATTAATGAAGCAGTTGAATTATTGATAAAAAGTAAATGATAAGTATAACAACAATTATAGTAATGTTAGTTATTGGTATCTTAGGAGGATTTATTTCTGGATTAGTCGGTATAGGGGGAGCCATTGTTATTTACCCAGCTCTCTTATTATTACCACCATTATTTGGTTTACCTACTTATAGTGCTTATATTGCTTCAGGATTAACTTCAAGTCAGGTTTTTTTTAGTACATTGAGTGGATCTTTAAACGCATATAAAAATAAAAATTTTTCTAGAACGCTTATACTTAATATGGGAAGTGGAATGGTAATAGGTAGTATGCTAGGTGCAATCTTAGCGAATTTAATAAATGTTCAGTTTGTTAATACGGTTTATATTATTATTGCATTACTAGCTCTTATTCTAATGTTTATAAAAGTTACACCATCTACTAGTCATATTAAGTTTAATCGTCTACTTTTAATTACAATAGGTGGTATCATCGGTTTGGTATCTGGTATTGTAGGAGCTGGTGGCGCATTTATTATTATTCCAGTACTACTTGTTATATTTAAATTACCAATGAACATGGTGGTTACAAATAGTATTGTAATTGCATTCATTTCTTCTATTGGAGCATTTATGATTAAATTATTACAGGGGTATATTCCTATCAATAGTGCAATACCGTTAATTTTAGGTAGTATACTATTTACGCCTCTAGGTATGAAAATGGGTCAGAAAATACCTGACTATATTCAAAAAACAATAATATGTATTTTAATCGTCGTTGCAATTATTAAGTTGATATTTTGAAGTTATTTTATAATAAAAAGTCTATTAAAAAGCGTCTCAATGATATTGAGACGCTTAAAATTTATCTAGCCTTAAATGAGTCAATGGCTGCTTTGATTTCATCTCTAACACGTTGGAATTCTGACCAAGGTTTGCCAGCAGGATCGTCAAATCCCCAATGTTCCTTCTTTACATTAGGCGGCAATACAGGACAGTTTTGATCAGCATCGCTACATAGAGTTACTACTAAATCAGATTGGTTTAGTATATTTTTGTCAATTAAATTAGAAGCATGATTTGATATATCAATTCCAACTTCTTTCATAGCTTCTATTGCTTTTGGATTTACACCGTGTGCCTCAATACCGCCAGAATATACTTGCCATTCATCTCCTAAGATTTTTTTACCCCAGCCTTCAGCCATTTGGCTACGGCATGAATTACCTGTACATATAAAATAAATTGTTTTTTTATCCATAAATAGTTTCCTCTTTTTTTAGAAAATAATAAGTGTTAGATATAACCCTAACAGTGTGATAAATAATACCGGAATCGTTATAATAATACCGATTTTAAAGTATTGTCCCCAAGAAATTTTGACACCTTTTTGAGTAAGCACATGTAACCAGAGAAGTGTTGCTAACGAACCAATTGGTGTTATTTTAGGTCCTAAATCAGATCCGATAACATTCGCATAAATCATGCCTTCCTTGAGTATGCTTGTTGTTTGAGATTGACCAATCGCTATTGCATCTATTAAAACAGTTGGCATGTTGTTCATAATGGATGAAAGGAATGCAGCTATAAAGCCCATGCCCATGATACTACTAAATAAGCCGTAATTTGAAATATTTGTTAGTACATCACCAAGAAGCGTTGTGATGCCCACATTTTTTAGACCAAATACCACAAGATACATACCAATAGAGAATAAAACAATATTCCATGGCGCACCTTTAATTACTTGTTTCGTATGCACAGCCTTAGACTTACGTGCTAATAATACAAATATTAAAGCAATGATACCAGCAATAATTGATACTGGAATATTTATAAACTCACTTATTAAATAACCAACTAGCAATACAGTGAGTACAATCCACGAGATATTAAAAAGCTTTTTGTCCTTAATCGCTTCTTTTGGTTCTCTAATATTTACTGCATCAAATTTTCTTGGGATAGACTTTCTAAAATAAAGCCATAAGACAAGAATACTTGCGATTAAAGAGAATATATTAGGTATAATCATTTTACTGAAGTACTCAACAAATCCAATATCAAAGTAATCAGCAGAAACAATATTAACTAAATTACTAACAATTAATGGAAGAGACGTAGTATCTGCAATAAAACCACTAGCAATAATAAATGGGAATATCGTTTTTTTATCAAATCCTAAACTACGTACCATTGCTAAAACAATAGGCGTCAGTATTAAAGCCGCACCATCATTTGCGAAGAAGGCTGCTACAACTGAACCTAAGAGCATGATAAAGATAAACATTTTCAAGCCATTACCCTTTGATGCTCTTACCATATGTATGGCAGACCATTCAAAGAATCCAATTTCATCTAATATGAGTGAAATAAGAATAACTGCAACAAAAGTTAAAGTCGCATTCCAAACAATTCCAGTAACTTCTAGTACGTCTGAAAAGCTTACAACGCCAGTGATTATAGCAACTACAGCACCAATTAATGCAGTAATACCAATATCTAGACCTTTAGGTTGCCATATAACAAAAATTAACGTTAATACAAATATTGTGATTGCTAATATCGTCATCATTAACACTCACCTTTCTCTACTGTTTCACATATACATGGGACAGTACTGGAACTCAATAGAGTGAGTCGTGATGTAACGTTATCCAATACGTCATGATTCAATTTGTATAAAATTTTATTACCATCTTTTCTGGATGTAATTAAATTATTGTCTTTTAATACTTTCATATGATGACTTAATGTGGGTTGAGAAAAAGAAAAATGCTCTAATAAATCACAAGCGCATAATTCACCGCAAGATAACAAGTCTAATATTTCAAGACGGCTACTATCAGCAATCACTTTTAAGTATTGTGAAATTTCTTTATAATTCAATTTTTCTTCTTCCTTTCTACTTGAAACCTTTTATAACGTTGATAATTTTTATTACCACCTGACAAATTAAACACTTGTTTAAAACCTAAATTAATAAGTACGTTTTGTGCAGCATTCCCAGTAGTACCTTTATTACAGTAAGTCACTATCTTTTGATTTTTATCTACTGTTTTTGCATAACTTCTCAATATTTTCAATGGGACGTTAATCGCTCCATCAACATGATTAACTTCAAATTGCTTTGGAGAACGTACATCTAAAATCAATAAGTCATTATTTTGTTTCATGACTTCTTCAGGCGTTATAATTTTGCGTCCTCGAGTAATATTGTGTCCAATCATCCCTGTATAAATAACAGGATCTTTAGTTGTAGAAAAAGGAGGCGCATATGCTAAATCTAAATGAAATAAATCTTCTGCATGGGCACCAAACGTTATAGCAGTAGCTAGTACATCTATTCTTTTATCTACACCTTCATACCCAATAATTTGGGCACCCAGTAATTTAGAATTGTTTTTATCAAATATAGCTTTAATTACCATTTCTTGACCTTGCATATATTCTGGACGATTCGGTTTCACATTGTGTAATACGTCAATATCAATATCTAAATCAATAGCTTCTTTTTCAGTTAAGCCTGTTTGGGCAATTGTCATATCAAATATACGAACAATGCCTGTTCCTAAAATGCCTTTATGTTCTAGATTTCCACCAGTTAATCGATCTCCTAAAATACGTCCCATTTTATTTGCTGTAGAACCTAACGGTCTATATATAGGGTCACCAGTAATTAAATTATAACTTTCTGCTACATCACCAATTGCATATATGTGAGGAATATTTGTTTCAAAATACTTATTGGTTTGTATTGCTCCAGATTTTCCAATATTAATACCAATTTCTTTAGCTAATTTAGTATTTGGTATGACACCAATTCCAATAATGATTAAATCTGTATCAATTAATTCGCCAGTTTTTAAGCTCACTCTATTTATTGTATGATTTTCATCATAATCAATAATATCTATTTCATTATTGGTATATACGTTAGCTTTATCTTCAATATATTCTTGAATCATAAAACTGATATCGTAGTCTAAATGAGGCATAAAAGTACTACGTTGAATAATTGAAGTATTGTAATTAGATAATTGTTCTAACATTTCTAGACCAATAAATCCACCACCAATGATTGTTATATTCTGAATATCATTGTCCTCAATATAATTATAAATTGCTTTCGCATCATTAATATTCTTAACTTTAAATACATTGTTATATTCTTCGCTATTTAATTGAGGAAGTTCCTTAGGCGATGAGCCTGTTGCTAATACTAATTCGTCATATTCTTGAATCATCTTTTCATCATTTACTAAATTGGTAACAGTTATTGTTTGATCAGTATCATTTATCTGATTCACTTCATATTTTGTATAAATATCTATATTAAAGCGCTCTTTAAACCATTTAGCATTTCTTGGCGTGAGTTCATCAATATCAGATACATTACCGCCTATATAGTAGGGGATACCACATACTGAATACGAAATATCACTATCTTTATCAAAAACGATAATTTCCACATCTTCACTATTTCTTCTTGCTTTAGCCGCGACACTTGTACCGGCAGCAACTGAACCGATGATTACAATTTTTTTAATTATGATAACCCCCCATAAGGTATGACAAAATAATTGTCAAAACTTTCATTTTTAATCTTGTTTATCCAAAATGATTCATCTTCTTTTTTGTTACTAAAAAGGTCATCACGTTGATTTAGCGTAACTAACGATTGATTAACAACCCACCAATTATGGCCTATATTAGCTCTATTTAAATCTTCTACTAAACGTTTAGATTCTAAATAAGGTGTTTTTTCTGCTAGTGTTACGATTATCATCTGTGTTAAATTTTTATTTTGAATTTTAGGTAATAATGTTTCAACATTACTGGTAGTTTGAGTTGATTTTTTCTTTAATTCTCTATGATGATTTTCACTAGAATCAAGTAACAGCAAGGTATGGCCTGTAGGAGCTGTGTCTACAATGACGTAATCCATGTCGTCTTGATTCTCCATAATGTCACTAAAGGCTTTGAAAAATGCTATTTCTTCTGTACAAGGTGATTTTAAATCTTCCATAATATAATCAATATCGTCTTGTGGTGTATCATCATTCACTGTGGCTAGTACTTCTTTTTTATACTTTTCTAATGCTTGTTCTTCATCAATATAAGCAGTATTTAAATTACTTGTAGTTTCAACATTAATTTCTTTAGTAGGGTCAGTAGTTGCTAAAAGAACACGATATCCTTTATTAGATAATGCTGTAGCTAATTGCGTTGCTACTGTCGTTTTACCAACGCCACCTTTTCCCATTGTAAATAAATATTGAACTTTACTATTTTCAATTTCATCGATTAATTTATTGAATTGCGGATGATCTTCAACAATAAAGTCATCATTTTCAATTAAGTTATCATCATTTAATAGATTAGTTAAATTTTCTATACCTTCTTCTTTCTGCTTTTTATATGGAACGTAATAAGCATGATTGTTATTTAACCATTCAGTAAAATGATTAATGTTTTTATCTTGTTCCGATTTCATCTGACTCGAAATTAAACCGTGACTTTCTTCTATATAGTTGTTAATGATTACTTTGAATTTAGAAATTGACAGTTGTTGTAATTCTTGTTGCGCTCTTTGAATTTCATATATAGAAGAGTGAGTAGGTCTCGCAACTAACATCATGGTCGTATCATCTTGGTTACGTAGTTTTTCAAGTGCTGAATTATATTTAACTCTATTTTCATTTAAACCTGATAATTGACCTAAGCAAGAAGCGTCATTACTCGTTGTATTTAAATAATCTGTCCATGCAGAAGGTAATTCAAGCATTCTCAAAGTGTGACCTGTGGGAGCTGTATCAAATATAATGAAATCAAATTCTTGTTCTAAAGTTTTATCGGATAAAAAATTTGTAAATTCATTAAATGCTGCTACTTCAACTGTACATGAACCACTTAACTGTTCTTTCATTTCAGCAAGCACATCTTCTGGTAGAATACCCTCATAAGGTTCTATAGATTGTGCTTTATAATCGTCTGCAGCAACAATCGGGTCGAAATTGGCTATAGAGAGATTAGGTATAGGTTGATATTTAGTTAATTTATTAGATAATTCCATTTGAAATACATCTTGTAAATTACTAGCTGGATCAGTACTTACTAAAGCTACTTTCTTTCCATTCTCTGCTAAGTTTAAAGCAATAAAACTTGATATCGTTGTTTTGCCTACGCCACCTTTACCAGTAAAAAACAAATATTTTGTTAACTCAATGTTATCTAAATTCAATTTATTTAAGTATTTAACAGCATCCATTTCCACCACAGCATCCTCCATTTCTCATTTGATTAACTGTAATAATTTCATCGGCTTCTTCTTGGGTAATATAAGCGCCCGTTTTAGTTATATTGCCTTCTATAAAAGTGATGGGTAAAACTTCATCACCTTTTTCTTGAATTAAACGAATAACTTCTTGATTTTTAATGAATTCATTCGGATTGTTATTCATATTATAACGTTGAACTTCTATTTGATTTTGCTTTAAATATTCATTGATTTGGTTCGCTTTTATTAGTGTTTCATCCGGTTCTGGACCACATACGCCAGTAGAACAGCACATAGCTTCTTCGTATATTTCAATATTTAACATTATACTCACCTCATTAATTAATTTACGATTATAGACTAACATCTATATAGATGGATGTCTATGTTTTTCTTGAGTTTTAAAAATTTTACTAAATTTAATTCTTAATAATACAATTTATAAAAAAATTATTTTAATATTTCTGTGATCAATACCTAAGTTTATGTAAAATTATAGGTTTTCTTCTTGCGATAATATAGATATTGATTTATATTTAATATATCAAAAAAAATTGATGTATTAAATGATATAAAACTACGTTGACAATAAGGAGGCGTGCTTGATTGCGAGTAAACCATGCAAGTACTTTAACTGTTGGTTATTTTGTAAGTTATTTAAATCTTGTTATGCTATCAAGAGAAATCAATTTAAAAGAAGCTACAATGTATATGGAGAAGGAGTTCTTTAAAGGGAACATTAATCAGTATGGCGAATCAACAAAAAATAACTATAAACAAGCAATTCAAGAATTGAAATAAAGATAATATAAACTCAATGAAATATTATAAAAAGGATGGTCTTTTATGGAAGTTATTAAAGCAAAGACTGATATGAGTGAAGATCAACAATTTGACTTTTATGAAAATATGTTTAATGCGCTAGCTGATAAAATCAGATTAAAAATACTAAATCAAATTAGCCAAAGCTTCAATAAATCATTATGTGTATGTGATTTAGAAGAGTTATTAGATATAAAACAATCTAAACTTTCTTATCATTTAAAAAAATTAGTAGATGCAAATGTTCTTATTGCTGAAAAGCATGGCACATGGAATTATTATAAAATTAATGAGCAGCAAATACAGGTTGTTTTAAATGAAGATACTTGTTGTAAGATACTTTAAGTATCTTTTTTAATATAGTATTAATCAAATTTTTTTGATTAATACATCAAGAAATATTGATTAATTAAATTTGGAGGCATTATACTCATGTTAGATTCAATTATGGAATTTATAAAAACATTTGTGATGTTGTTTTTTGAATTATTAATACTATTCATCATCGTGAGCTTTATTGTAAGTTTAATTCAACAAGTAGTTTCGGAAGAAAAAATCAAAAGATTTTTGAGCAAGCCTAATCAAGCAATTAGTTATATATTGGGGATGGTGTTTGGTGCGATGACACCCTTTTGTTCTTGTTCTACAATTCCAATACTTGCAGGTCTATTAAATTCTAAAATACCTTTTGGTCCAGCAATGAGTTTCTTAATATCTTCACCATTAATGAATCCATTAATGATATTTATGTTATGGGCCTTATTAGGTTGGAAAGTTGCTGTTATTTACTTTGTTGTACTAGCGATTTTTAGTATTTTAACGGGTCTAGTATTTTCAAAAATGAATTTAGTTAAAACTTACAAAGGTGTAAACGTTAAAGGAGATGGATTTTTTGCTAATAAACATGGATCTCGTTTTAAACAAGCATTAAATGATGCGTGGGCATTTTTATATCCAATGCTTCCTTACCTATTTATTGGTGTATTTATTGGAGCGTTCATATATGGATTTGTACCCGAAACATTTATTACTAAATATGCGAGTGAAGGTGGCATTATATCCGTATTTATTGCTTCTATTATAGGTATTCCTATGTATATTAGACCTGAAACAATGTTACCTATAGCTGAAGCATTAGCTTCAAAAGGAATGTCGCTTGGGACAGTTGTTGCTTTGATCATTGGTGGTGCTGGTGCAAGTATTCCAGAAGTTATATTATTATCGAAACTATTCAAGAAAAAATTTGTAATCTCATTCGTTATCGCCATTTTAGTTGTAGCTATTTCTACAGGTTTGATGGTGAACATCGTTATTTAAAGGAGGTGAGATAATGGGAGTCAAAGACGTATTAAAAAAATTAAAACCTCAGGAACAATCTTGTTGTTCAGTAGAAATTGAAGAAAAAAAAGAGAAAAATGAAAAAGAGCAACAGGATAATAATTGTTGTTGTAACAATTAATTTAGAAGTCTGTAAAATATATGCTTCTAATAAATGAACGACAAATTCCAATGTAATAGTATGGAATTTGTCGTTCTTTCATTGTAAAAAGAAAACCATACGCTATGCGTATGGTTCAGAAAAGGTTCTACCGTTGTCACAAAAAAAGCAACTCTACGTGCTAGAATAAATATTGGTCAGCCAACCAAAATAATCAACACGAGGAGATGCTTTTTAATGTCATCCGACACAAACAGTTTAGCACATACAAAATGGAATTGTAAGTATCACATAGTCTTCGCTCCAAAATATAGAAGACAAGTAATATATGGGAAGATAAAGAAAGATATTCGAATTATTCTACGCCAATTATGTGAAAGAAAAGGTGTAGAAATTATTGAAGCAGAAGCATGTAAAGATCATATTCATATGTTAGTTAGTATTCCACCCAAAATAGGAGTGTCTTCATTTGTTGGATATCTAAAAGGTAAAAGTAGTTTAATGATTTTTGATAGACACGCTAATTTAAAATATAGATATGGAAATAGAAAGTTTTGGTGTAAAGGTTTTTATGTAGATACAATAGGTAGAAATAAAAAAGTCATTGAAAATTACATTCGTAATCAATGGTATCCCTCAAGACGATGTATTTAGATTTGAAACAACAGAAACTCGAGAACCATATGCAGGTGAGGTTCAAGTAGAATCCATTTATGTATCTGTAGATCCTTACATGAGAGGCAGAATGAATGATACAAAAAGTTATGTTCAACCTTTCCAAGTGAATGAGCCATTACAAGGTCATATTGTTGGAAAAGTCACACAATCGAAAGATGAACGTCTATCTGTGGGTGATTATGTCACAGGCATATTACCATGGAAAAAGATAAATACAGTGAATGGAGACGATGTGACCCCTGTTCCATCAAAAGATGTACCATTACATTTATATTTGAGTGTTTTAGGCATGCCGGGAATGACGGCCTATACAGGATTGCTTCAAATTGGTCAACCAAAATCTGGCGAGACGGTTGTCGTGTCAGCTGCATCCGGTGCAGTAGGCTCTGTCGTAGGACAAATTGCTAAGATTAAAGGCGCAAAAGTTGTCGGTATTGCTGGTGGTAAGCAGAAAACAGCATATTTAACAGATGAATTAGGATTTGATGCGGCCATTGACTATAAACAAGATGATTTCACGCAGCAACTCGAAGCGGCTGTACCAGATGGTATTGATGTGTATTTTGAAAATGTAGGCGGCGCAATTTCTGATGAAGTGTTTAAACACTTAAATCGATTTGCGCGCGTTCCGGTATGTGGTGCAATTTCAGCATATAATAATGAAAAAGACGATATTGGACCACGTATCCAAGGAACGTTGATTAAAAATCAAGCATTAATGCAAGGTTTTGTAGTAGCCCAATTCGCTGATCATTTTAAAGAAGCAAGCGAACAACTCGCACAATGGGTGTCTGAAGGTAAAATTAAATTTGAAGTGACGATAGATGAAGGTTTTGACAATTTACCTTCTGCATTCAGAAAGTTATTTACAGGTGATAATTTCGGTAAACAAGTTGTCAAAATCAAAGAAGAATAGTGCAAAAATTGCAACACCAATTGTTATAAATGAGTTGTATATATTATCACTAATTAAGAGTATTTAGATATCATCTCTTCTTAATCACTATTATTTCTTAAATTTTGCATTTCTTTACTTACCAGTGTTATAATTTTGGTAACGAAAATAAGTATTCACTTATACACCAATCCCCTCACTATTGCGAGTAGTGAGGGGATTTTTGTTGGTGTGGCTATATGTCACCTATTTTTTATTGCATTTACTTAGCCAATGAGTAAAAAACGCAATGGCACAGCCACTGATGACTGGCGCTATGATGTGAACGAAAATAAGTATCACTTTATACACCTCCTCTCTGCGTCTGAATTGACGCCTGAGAGATAGGCGACCTTTATATTATACCATCTGTAATGGATGAGTTACAGATAACTTCCGATAAGCCATCTTATTTATATAAAACCTATATTATCATCGTGGTCAAAATTGACGGACTTGCTATTTATCTTAAATTCTCTTTCATTTTTTTTACATTTATTCGATAACTTTGACAAAAAGATGCAAAATCAATTTACCTCTTTTACTTTTACCATTGACTAATCATAGATAGCCCATAAAAGCGCCACACCTTTAACACATTGTATAGCTCTACAGTAGCTATCATAAATGTTACTCATCCCAATCAATTTGTAGTTGCTTTAAGAAAGCTTCACGCTCTTTCTCAAGTTCAGGATCATGTTCCTCTGAGATAGGTGTTTTTTCATAAGAACGTTCTTCTAACCATTGTGGTGTTTTTTCTCTACTAATATATTGTCTTGAATCGACTGTATTTTTACTTTTAGCGTACTTTTTATTATAAATACGATTTTCAGGTTCGAATATAAATTCCAGATACTCTATTTTTCGTCCCTTTTTTGCTCTAACTTTATGTATCTTTAATGCTTTAAAAATATAACTGAGTTCGTTAATAATAGGTTTTAATACATTCTTATTAATATCGGTCATTCTATACGATGTTGGAATATCTAATCGCTCTCTAAAATCATTTATTTTTATTTTTAAATAACCTGTATGTTTAAACTGCTTAAGTATTCTAAACATGTTTTTAGAATACGTTGATTTAAGCGTCGTCATTTCTTCTAGTTCAAATTTTGTAAAATTATTCGTAATTGAATTAAGTATATGCTTTAGATTAGGAGATGTTGAAATCTCTAAATATTGTTCCTTTTTATGAATTCTATAATGATTAAACAACACAAAGCGCTCTATGATTTCATCATCTTCATACTTAATTGTCAATTCCAACATTAAAATTAAATATGCAACAGAACCAATTAAAAACACCCGTATGGACGGGTGTTTTTTAATTATAACTATTTTTTTATAAAGTCTAAAAGCATACCGATAAGTCAATCAACTTAACTACTTTTTCTAAATTTTGTTTTCTTCTTTAAAAAATTAAACTCTCCCTTTTTAAAATTAATAACCCAATATTTTTGTGATTGATTATAAATATAATTCTTTCCATTTTCACTATTGCTATCGCTAACCTTATAAATGTCTCTACAAATGGTCACTTCATCTTCAAATTTATATTCTAATTCAATTTTTTTATTAAATATCATTTAAAGTATGATTTTCCCTATATTATCAAAAAAGGCCAGGACCATAATGGCCTGGCCTTAACTATTTCAAATATTTTAAAATAGATAAATTATTGCTCTTTATTATCATTTTTACGACGTTTACCTAACAATAGCGCTCCAAGTGCTGCAAATAATGAACCAAATAACGTACCGTTGTGTGAATTATTACCAGTATCAGGTAGCTTTTCATTATCAGCGTCTGCATCTGCGTCGGCGTCGGCATCTGCGTCAGCGTCGGCATCGGCATCTGCATCTGCGTCGGCATCTGCGTCAGCGTCGGCATCGGCATCAGCATCTGCGTCGGCATCGGCATCTGCATCTGCGTCGGCATCGGCATCTGCGTCAGCGTCGGCGTCGGCATCGGCGTCGGCATCGGCGTCGGCATCGGCATCGGCGTCAGCGTCGGCGTCTGCATCGGCGTCGGCATCGGCATCGGCGTCAGCGTCGGCGTCGGCATCGGCGTCAGCGTCGGCATCTGCATCGGCATCAGCATCTGCGTCGGCATCTGCGTCGGCATCTGCGTCTGCATCAGCATCAGCATCTGCGTCGGCGTCGGCATCTGCGTCGGCATCGGCGTCGGCATCGGCATCGGCATCGGCATCGGCGTCTGCATCTGCGTCAGCGTCGGCATCTGCGTCGGCATCTGCGTCGGCATCTGCGTCAGCGTCAGCGTCGGCATCTGCGTCGGCATCTGCGTCGGCGTCGGCATCTGCGTCGGCGTCGGCGTCTGCATCTGCGTCTGCATCAGCATCAGCATCTGCATCTGCATCTGCGTCGGCGTCTGCATCTGCGTCTGCATCTGCGTCGGCATCTGCGTCAGCGTCGGCGTCGGCGTCGGCATCTGCGTCGGCATCGGCGTCGGCATCGGCATCGGCATCGGCGTCTGCATCTGCGTCAGCGTCTGCATCTGCGTCGGCATCGGCGTCGGCATCTGCGTCAGCGTCAGCGTCGGCATCTGCGTCAGCGTCGGCATCGGCGTCGGCATCGGCATCAGCGTCGGCATCGGCATCAGCATCTGCGTCGGCATCTGCGTCGGCATCTGCGTCTGCATCAGCATCTGCATCTGCGTCGGCGTCTGCATCTGCGTCGGCGTCGGCGTCTGCATCAGCATCAGCGTCGGCGTCTGCATCAGCATCTGCATCAGCGTCGGCGTCGGCGTCTGCATCTGTATCATCTTTATAGAAACCACTATCTAAAGTCATGTCATCATGACCGTCAATAGTTACAGTTACTGATCCACCATTTGAATCTAACGAACCATCTCCAACATTAATTTTAGTTGGTGTATAACCTTCAGGTGTTTCAAATGAAACTTGATATGTTTCACCATCATATAAATTATCAAATTCATAATGTCCATTTTCGTCTGTTCTCACTGATTTTGAAGTGCCATCTGGATAAGTTAATGTTACTAGTACGTTACTGATTGGTTTTTCTTTTTCATCTGTACCTTGAACACCATCTTTGTCAACATCTTCCCATACATAGTCACCTATTTTATATGTTTGCTCAGGCGCCTCTTCTCCATTACCTCCACCTTGGTCATTAGTACTAATAATACTATTCGTATAACCAGCATAAGATAAAATACCATCATTAGTTGTTGTCATTCTAACACCTTGTTGTATTGCTAAACTATCCTCTGCTCCAGGTGTATATTTACTTTTCACCTTGATGATATAAGGTGAATTTATATTTCCAAAATCAACCATAGCTTGATTATTAGAATAATTTTTATCAATATTCACTTGATTTGTTACATCTTCATATTGACTATAATCATAAATTCTATTACTTTGCGGTAATTTTTGGTCTGGTTTAGCCTTATATACTTTAATATCAGTGCTATTGTCTATAATAGTGCTACCCTCACCATTAAAAAATCCACCATCATTATACACGCCCGCACCTCTAATTAAAACTTTAGCGTTTTGAGCATTTAAACTAAGTGGATTCACATAAACTGTTTGTTCTACAGTGTTGTCGTCTAAATCTAACTGTGAAAAAATAGATTGAATATTCGACGCACGTTCAACAATAGGTCGTTGGTAACTAACATTAAAAGTTTTATTTATTGGCTCATTAGCAGTTGCAAATGTTAAATCTACTGTTTCTTCATTTGGCACTTCTTTTTTATCAATAAAAGAATTCATAACTAATTTTGCATTTACATTTTCATACTTATCAACGTAATCTGTAAAAGTGTAAGTGGATGTTTTATTAGTATTATCAAATGATCCTGTAGCAATAACTTCTCCCGATGGATCCATAATATCAACTGGTGTATGGTCATCTGTTAAATCAGAAGGAACAGTTCGAGGATCATATTTTACAGTCATGGTATCTCCAGATTTTACATCATTATCGATTTTAAAATCAGTAGTATAAGTGATGTTTTCACCATCATGAGCACTGATTATACCATCTTCTCTCCCACCTTCAGTAATTGACTGATTAGTTACTGTAATTAAATCATTAACATTTTTACCCTGCTTTTGTGCTTGAGTTTCATTTAATGCAACTCTAGAACGAGGTTCAATAGAACGTGGTGCTGTTGCTTCTGCAGGTGTTGCATAAGCAATATCTTTATCTTGGTCATTAGATGATTCGTCATCGCCATTTTCTAAAGTTGAGTTTTCTAAAGAATCAGAATTAACTCCAACATAATCAGGTGCTTCACTTGCTGAATCGTCATTTGTTGCTTCTTCTTTTGCTGGTGTTTCTTGTGGTGCTTCACTTGTTGAATCGTCATTTGTTGTTTCTTCTTTTGCTGGTGTTTCTTGTGGTGCTTCACTTGTTGAATCGTCATTTGTTGCTTCTTCTTTTGCTGGTGCTTCTTGTGGTGCTTCACTTGTTGAATCGTCATTTGTTGCTTCTTCTTTTGCTGGTGTTTCTTGTGGTGCTTCACTTGTTGAATCGTCATTTGTTGCTTCTTCTTTTGCTGGTGTTTCTTGTGGTGCTTCACTTGTTGAATCGTCATTTGTTGCTTCTTCTTTTGCTGGTGTTTCTTGTGGTGCTTCACTTACTGAATCGTCATTTGTTGCTTCTTCTTTTGCTGGTGTTTCTTGTGGTGCTTCACTTGTTGAATCGTCACTTGTTGCTTCTTCTTTTGCTGGTGTTTCTTGTGGTGCTTCACTTGTTGAATCGTCATTTGTTGCTTCTTCTTTTGCTGGTGTTTCTTGTGGTGCTTCACTTGTTGAATCGTCATTTGTTGCTTCTTGAGAAACACTTTGTGTTTCATTTTGCTCTGCTGCATGTGCCCCATTGTTAATTCCAAACAATAAAGTTGCTCCAACTAAAATAGAAGCCGTACCAACCGAAAATCTTCTAATTGAGTATTTGTTCAATTTGTTTGGTAAAAAATCCAATCTTTTCTTTGATTTTTTCAAAAAATCACTCCTCTTATTTTAATATAATCGCAAATATATCAAGCCCTTTTGATATGTAAGCAATCTATTCTATTGTAATTAATATCTTTTTAAAATACAACATCAGGGGTTTTATTAAAATTTATTTTTATTAAATTTAATTTGTTAATATGTATAATTAAAAAATGAATATATTATTACAATAAGAAATAGTTTGTTAATCAAAAAAAAGCACTTAATCACAACGGATTAAATGCTTTGAACTTTAACCTATATTGCTGCAACATTTGTTGCTTATTCACCACGTTGACCTTCAATAATATCAAAATCAACATTTTGGCCTTCTTCTAAAGATTTATAGCCTTCTCCGGCAATACCAGAGTAATGAACGAAAACGTCATTCCCATTACCTCTTTCGATGAAACCAAAACCTTTGTCTGCGTTAAACCATTTTACTGTACCGTTATTCATATAGAATACCTCCACGTGCTTTTGCACATAATATTTGTAACAAATTCATAACTAAAAAAGAGGATATTCAAATCAATACACTACAATTTAATTCACGATCTTTGATTACGTTAGATTAACTATACACTTAATAATGTCATAAGTACAGAACTATTTTTAACCTTTGTTGATTTTAGTGATAATTAATATACGGCTCACATTTGCTTTTTAAAAGCTAATAAACAATTTTGAATATAAAACTATATAAGGATAGCTTTGCTTGAAATCTATTTTAGCAAAAAAACCACTCACTAAAATTAGTGAGTGGTTTTTAAAGTCTTAATAGCAAATTTCTAATAATTGGATAAGAGTTATTATGCTATATGTATTATATCACAATTTTTGGGGTTGAAAAGCTTTGTGAATAATCTTTGACGTCAAAAATAAAGAGCTATCAAAAGGATAGCTCTAAGCCTTCCCCTATAATTATAAGTATAATAAACGAGGATAATACTATGAAACGCTAAGATAAGACGTATATTTATTATAGCACAGCATTTATGCCGAGAATATTTATTGAGATTCAGAAGGCCCTTAACTAAACTTGAAGACGAATGTCGGCATATCTTGAGCTATTAAGCCGATAATTCGACAAGTTTAGGGATTGTTAAGGGTTCCGAAGCTCAACGTCAATAAAGCAATTGGAATAACGCAAAAATCATCATTAACTTTTATAAATATTATATTGTTAAATTTTATTCAATGATTCACAATCACAATATCCAAGCATTTACTAATGTATTTACATAAGTAAGTACAAATGATACGCTATAGATAAGGAGATGATACCAAATGACAAAAGCATTAAATGACATCAATAAAACATCTGAACGTGTCTTTAAAAATGGAAACAGTAAAGCAATAAGTCTGGGCAAACAAACGATTCAACTCGTTAAATTCGAAGTGGGAGATAAAGTCGAAGTTCAAGAAATGAATGGTGGACTATTCATCAAAAAGAAAGAAGAATCGATTGAAGATAGAATTACAAACTTTTTCAAAAATGGTGGTAAATACACTGAATCAGAAATTGATTTTGGTGAAAGCGTTGGTCGTGAAATATGAATATAAAACAATTTGATATACTTTATATCGACCTAGACCCAACACTTGGTCGTGAAAAACAAAAGATACGACCATGTTTAGTCATAAACAACCAAATGAGTATTGAAGGTACTGATTTCGTTTGGATATTGCCAATAACAAATCGAGAAAAACGCTTCGAAACAGATATTGAAGTTAAAACTAAGAAAGGTTTAATTACTGGAGTTATAGATACTATTCAAATGCGTTCTCTTGACTTAAATGCGCGTAAATACAACTACAAAGATGAATTGCAAGATAGATTAAAAAATGACGTTTTACAAGCTGTACAGACCTATCTGAAGCCATTATAAATTCAAAACACCCGTTTTATTTTATAGTAAAAGGGATTGGTTCTATTTAAGTAATTTTTGTTTAACTATTTAAATTAAATAAGGATTTCTAGCGTATTTTAAAGGGATCCTGTGCTATATTATCATCGTGGTCAAAATTGACGGACTTGCTATTTATCTTAAATTCTTTTTCATTTTTTAAATTTTATTCGATAACTTTGATAGAAATAGGAAGATTGATTTTG
>NZ_CP121448.1:0-49740 GCF_052975125.1 Staphylococcus sp. aM | reverse complement strand
ATATAAACCTCTTCTTTTTCATATTTAGATAGAGGTAATAAGACGCGTTATTATATTTAATAATATCTCATTCTTGAAGTCATATTGTTTATACTATATAATTATATGTACTTATTATATAAACAACGCATCATTTAGAGTATATATGTTAGCGTTTATTACCTAAAGCGTTTAGTCGGGCCAACGACTAAACGCTTTTTACTTTATTAAAATCTAAGTTAATAGTAACAAAGTAAAAAAGAAGAAACAATAAATTATGTAACTTCTTATAAGTAACATGTTACATGTAACAAAAACCCAATTAGGATAGTGAACTAATGTAAAGAGTAAAGACATAGTAAATAAAGATTGAAAAAAAGTAATTTCAATAGTAACATGTTACATGTAACAAAAACCCAATTAGGATAGTGAACTAATGTAAAGAGTAAAGACATAGTAAATAAAGATTGAAAAAAAATAATTTCAATAGTAACATGTTACATGTAACAAAAACCCAATTAGGATAGTGAACTAATGTAAAGAGTAAAGACATAGTAAATAAAGATTGAAAAAAAATAATTTCAATAGTAACATGTTACATGTAACAAAAACCCAATTAGGATAGTGAACTAATGTAAAGAGTAAAGACATAGTAAATGGGAGGTATTATTTTGAGCATAATAACAGTTGGAAATTTTAAAGGTGGTGTAGGTAAAACAACAGTAGCCACGTTACTTTCTTATATTGCATCTGAAAATTATGATAAAAAAGTACTTTTAATAGATTTTGATCCTCAGGGAAATGCAACTCAAATTATGAAAAGAACTTATCCGGAATTTGAGGAAGAAAAGATTTCATTTATAAACATGCTAAAAAATGGAAATATAGATCAAAGTATTGTGAAATTAACTTCCAAATTATCACTATTACCAGCTGATTCATCTTTGGCTAACTTATCCGATATCATTTCAAAGACAGATATTCTAAAGAAAAGATATATTTTAAAAAATGTGGTTGAAAAAATTAAAGAAATTCACGATTTCGACTATATATTTATTGATGTACCACCTACTATTAACTCTGATTTCACTAATAATGCTGTTTATGCAAGTGATTACATTTTAATGGTATTTCAAACACAACAATCTGCTTATGAAAGTAGTCTTTCATTTGTTAATTTTTTAAGGGATCGAAAAAAAGAATCAGATTTATCGTTTGAATTGGTTGGCGCTGTTCCAGTATTAATTAAAAAAAGTGGACGTGTAGATAAACAGATATTAGATATGTCTAAATCAGCATTTTCTGAAGCACTCTTTGAGAACCAGATATATCAAAGAGAAAGAATAAAAAAATTTGCCGCTGATGGAATAAAAGATAAAGATATGCATGACAAAAAAGTTATATATATGTTTAACAAAGTCTACGAAGAATTAGTTAATAGAATTAGATTAATTGAGGGTGAGTGATATTTATGGCAGGATTTTTAGATAACATAGATACATCTGAGGTAAAATATACGGAAAATTATAAACCGGTATCTAAAAGTACGACTATGAGAGTGGACACTGATATAAAAAAAAGACTAAATCAAATGGCATTAGATAAGGATACATCTATAAAAGCTATAGTTGATGAAGTGTTAGGAGAATTTTTGGAAAAAAATAAGTATTAGTATTATATATATATTGAAAGAGTGTGTCATTACTTTAGACTGTAATGACACACTCTTATTTTAAATAACTTCTGATAATCATCGATTATGTTAATCTTAAAATAAATCATGACAGTTTTGAGTTCATCTCAATTGTTTTTTCAAATGCTTCATCTGGATCGTTAGTTTCCAGTTTACTTAACCACTCATTAAAATTACCCTCATATAATTTTACACCGTTATCAATAAATATTACCTCACTATCAGAGTTATTTAAATCTTGAAGCTGATGAGTTGATATAAGTACACTTTTATTATTAGACAAGTATTTTAGTCTTTTTAATATCAATTTTCTAGACATAGGGTCAATGCCACTTGTGGGTTCATCAAAAAGATATAATTCTCTATTTAAAATCGAAAGTAATGTAATATAGAGCCATTTTTTTTCTCCTTCTGACATTTTTCCAACTGTCATATTCATTAAATGATGAAATTTCTCTATTTCATTCTTTTCTAATTGATTTTTAAAATTCATTTCAAAATTTTTGCTTTCTTCTTTACTACACATACCTTTTATCAAATTTAAAATATCATTACCTAAACTATGTGGGGATAAGAACATATTCTGAGTCATATAAACGATACTTTTCTGTGCTGGTATTTCGTTTTCATTTTCAGAATCATTAATTCCTGCTATGCAATCCATTATAGTAGTTTTGCCTGATCCGTTTTGTCCTACTAAAACATTTAAACATCCATTTGGAAGATTAAATGTAACATCTTTTAACGTCTTTTCATTTTGATCTTTTCTATAACTAAAATTAAGGTTTTTAATTTTATACATATATAATCCCCTTTAAGTTCGCTGAGTTTTTGAATTGATATCCAATTTAAATAGACAAAAAACACCAATAGCTAAGTATAATAAGTAAATTAAATAAATAAATAAAGAAGTATTATTAACTATATTACTAATATATAGGGATAGTTCTCTAAAATAGTAAATAGGATTTATCCATTCCAGCCCTCCAAAATTATTTGAAGTATTACTTGCAATGAAAAACAATGCAATTGTAAGTATATTTACAATTGTCATAAGGGATTCAGCTCTAACTGGAATATAAGCGATTATAAGAAAGGCTGGAGCTAATGGAATTATTAAAGCTAAATAGATAATCATATTTAAGAGTAAGGTCAAAGAAATTATCCCCATAATTGATCCAAGGGTAATAGTTGAAATAACTATTGCAAAAAACGCTACTAATACTTGTGAAAATATAATAGATAATAAAAATGGATATTTTTTTCCAGATATGGAGAAAAAAGTTCTTAGCAACCCTTGTTGTCGTATAACTGAGGTTTGGGCGCCTATACCATTAATGAAAATTATTACTGTGGTAAAAGCCCAAAAAATATACAAATAAGCTGACTTTTCGTTAATAGTATTAAAAGACTCTTGTTGAGGTAAATAACTCAATAATCCAAGTGCTAGTGGAAATAAGATACTCCAAAATAATGTTATTTTATCTTTAGAAACAATTTTAGAATAATATATAAAAAAAGCTTTTGTTTCTCTCATGTAGATCACCTTTCTTATGGAAATGGAATCAAAGTATAGTCTGGAACTCTATTTACATTTGTGTAAATTGGTTTATTGAACTTATCGTTTTCAGAATCTGGTAACATATAAGGGTATCCATCAGGACTATAAATTTTAATAATTTTTGTATTAGTATATTCAAATACATTATTAATTTTAAAGCAATACAACCTTATTCCATTCTTCTCATAGAACTTTTTAATGAGTTCATTTGTTTTAAGTTCTTTCCTCTTTTTATAATGATTTAAAGAGTCACTTTTAAATAAAAATGAGTAATAATCTTTAAAATCGCTTGGAGAGATATCTACGTATCTTTGAGAATATAAATCCAAATCAGAAGTATCTGTTTTTTTCAATGAATCATCAAATTCTCTTTTGTTTTTTACATTTGAAAATGTTTGCAACATTTCTTCTAATGAATTCTCTATAGCTGTATCTAAATCTTTTGCTGCAGACAAACCAATTGCTTTTTGTTGTTTTCCAAATCCTAAGCTCAAAACTACTGGTACTTCCTCAAATATAGATATTTCAAATAGAAGAATTTCATCCAAAAATTTTTTCAAGAAATCAATATATTTTTTAGACGTTTCATTAATTATATGCGATTCAATTTTTTTTCCTGCTATTTTAAAAATGCAGTGTTCTATAAGAGATTGTCTTTCAACAAATTCTAAAAAGCCATTTTTAATAGCTAATTCTGAGGTGATGTGAGAGGCTAATCCACAAGAGTCATTTTTTTTCTTTCCTGTAAAATAAATGAGATTTTTATCAATTTTGATTTTCTTTCCACTATTTAAATCAAACCCTTCAATAACCTCGCTTAATCCATAGTGACCTAGAGTTATTCCTACTCTTTCAATAAACTCCCCAATAGCAGATAACATTGAACTTGTTCCATAAAAAGTAGTGTTTTGTCCTTCAGTAGACAAACTATAGTCGCCAATAACATGAGAAAATTTTATATTGTTTTTATATAATGACCTTTTAAAAACAATACTAGTATTGAATAGTAAATTTGTGTTATTTGAAATAATCATTATGAAATATTCCTCACTTTCCAAACCATTGGATTAAACCGACTGGGAAATCACTTACATTAAGGCCTATTAAAGAACTTAATGCATTGTCATCAAACCCTGCCCAGCAAAGCTCACCTAGTTCATCATTGAAATTATCTAATGTATTTCTCAATGTTTGTGCCATCAACCCTATCTCAATAAGAGAATATCTATATCCTCTTTTTTTATACTTAGCAATCGCTTTTTTAATATCTATTGCATATGCTATGAAATAATTAGAGATAACTTCTTTATTAGGTAGCGGTGGTAAAATATTTACTATTTCTTTTAGATCACAATTTGAAAATGTATTTATTTTTTTCAAAGAATTTCTTTTGCTATCGTAAACATAACTACCACATTCTAAAAAATCGTTATTTTTATCTAAAACGCATAATACTGGTGTAATAGTATACAATCCTCCAGCTGAAGGGTACTTTTTGTGGTCATATCCTTTATTAAAACTAAAAGTATTACTCATTATTATACTGATTTCTTCTTTGTTTAAAGGTCTTTTACTATATTTTCTTTTACTTTCATTTTTTATCTCTGTTCCTTCTGTTAACATAACCTCATATTCATAAATATTAGGTAGACTTTGAGAGTACTCTGCTTTTTTCAACCATTCTAGTAATTTGTCATTAATAGGCCTGACAGAATTCATTCTATTAGCCAAAGTAGTACTTTGATGAAATTTTTTAACATCTTTTAAAGATTTCGGATCTATTAATTTATCTAAATCATAATCCCAAATATTATTACCCATAACAATCACACACTTCCCAATGAATTGCTAAATCTCGACTTAAGTTTTTTTCTACTGCGTCATATTCTATTATCTCATTAATATCTTCATATGATTGTTTGATACTTAGAATTCCATTTTCTGGTCTAATACAAATTTGTTCTAAATTAAACCACAAAATATCAATGATTTTAAAAATATCTCTATTGTCTAATTTATAACCCACATTGAAATCTGTATGATTAGAATACATCATGTCAATAAAGCTTTGGTAATTACCATTAGTAGAATACTTTTCATTTCTTAATTGTGTTTCTAAATTCTCTATAGAGCATCTATGGCAAGGGTTTTTCCACATATTTGAATATAAGTTATCAAAGTAAAATTTGTTATTATATGAAAAATTCATGCTTAATATAGCATTGCTCTCTTTAACTTTATTATTAATATATAAAGCCTTTTCTTTAGAATATGGGTTTAGAAAACAGATTAATAAGGTTTTATCATTCAAATTTTCTAAATTGAAATTGTTATCATTCAAATAAATTATTTCTAAATTTGAAAATATATCTAAACTTTTTCTAAAAAATGATTTATGTATGCTCAGGTATTCATCATTGTTTGAATATATTATAATTTTTTGTATATTATAGGTCATATTACTCTTACTTATTAATAAACCAAAATGTTCTAAGAACTCTATAACTTCTTTGTAATCGCTTTCGAAATTATTTTTAATTTGTTCTATACTGATTGACGATACACTTCTTACATCTAACCAATAAATAAATTCTTTCAACTTATCATTTTCTATATCTACAATACCCTTTTCTGTTTGAACAACTATATTTTTGTTTGTTGTTTCATATAAAATAAAATTAGTTATCTTAAAATCGTCCATTTAAATTCCCCTCTGTCAGTTAAGAAGTAGCATGAAGAATTGAGTAATTCTTCATGCTACTTCTACTTAAAAGTTCTTATAATTATATTTGAAATCCTATTAATCTTTAACAACAACGGAGCTACTACAGCATCCGCCACCGCCACCAGTAGTATCTTGTTTCAATCTCTCTGACTGAGCTACAACAATGCCTTTTCCAAATTTATCAAAATTTGTATTCATAGTATTTCCACTCCTTTTAGTTGGTTTATTGTATAATAACACAATTTTCTGAAAAATCAACCTTATTTCGATACTTTTACAATTGAAATATACTGATTTTTTTAAAATTATATGTTGTATAATATTCATAGTGTCTATTTTTAGGGAATTTATACAAAGCACTTCCCAGTTTTGCTTATTAATTAAATTAACTTTATTAATAACCTTCGTTTTTGACACAAAACCTCTTACTATAAAAGTTAGAGGTTTTTCTTACATATTCCAGTTTCTAAACTTGTGTTATAATCAATGTGTTATAAATATCAAAAAATATGAGTTTTTAGACGATGAGAGACGCGTTTATTTGCATCGAGAACTAGATTTCATTAGTAAGTACCCATAAAACGATTAAAAGAGGTGGTATTCAAATGGCTAAAATTGGTTATGCACGTGTATCAACACAAGATCAAAGTCTTGATGGACAAATTGATACACTTAACGACTATGGTTGCGAACGTATCTTTAGCGAGAAAGCGAGTGGTCGCAAAACGAAAAGAACGGAACTTGATAAATGCTTAGATTATTTACGTGAAGGTGATATTTTAGTTATCTATAAACTAGATCGTCTTGGCCGAACAACAAAGCAATTAATTGAGTTATCTCAATGGTTCGATAAAAATAGCATTGATTTACATATTATAGATATGAATGTATCAACGAAAGATGCGATGGGCAAGATGTTCTTTACCATGATGAGTGCATTCGCTGAACTCGAAGCTAATTTACTAAGTGAACGTACTAAAAAAGGGTTAGAAGCTGCGAGAGCAAGAGGGCGAAAAGGTGGAAGACCTTCATTACCTAACCACAAGAAAAGAGAGATTAAATTCTTATACGATGAACAAAAACTTACTGGTGAAGAAATTGCTGAAAAAACTGGAGTTAGTAGAAGTACTATATATAGAGTTATAAAATAATAAAAAGCTATACTTAACATATGTTAAGTATAGCTTTTTATTATTTATTAGATATTAATTATTTGCTTTATTCGTTGGAAATAAGTATTACAATCATTATTCGGTATAAGTTTGTGATTTTGAGTGCTTATGAATTGATGACTATAACCCTCTTCATACAAATTTCCTGTGAGATTATAATTCACTTCATTATAATCATATCCAAACTTTCCTAAAGTTATTACAATTAATTTCTCAACGCCTTCTTGTAACAACAAATTTTTAGCTGCTTCAGCAGAAAAACCATAAGTTGTATAATCATCAATTATACAAACTGTAGCTCCTTGCAATTTTCCTTTATAATAATCATTAATCTTCATACTATCAAAATCACTTTGACATTTATTTTCATTTCTTGACCTTGCGCTACTGTGATGTTTTTTTAAAGTACTTTTTGTTCTGATTAATATTTCTTCATTGCTTCTGTTTGTATTAATCACTTTTCTTATGACTTCTTTAATATAAGAAATAGTAGTATTATCATTAGATTTATCTGATGAAGGAAATGTTCCCCAGTACTTAACTTCTTTTAATATAGGATTATTAAAGTATTCACTTAATAATAAAAAATTAAATAAATTTAGTATCTTGGTTTTATCTATCTTTACTGAATAGTTCTCTTTTAATATACGCTGTATTTCTTCTTTATATTCTATATCTTCCCTTGTTTGACGTCCTTTTGTATTGGCATTAAATAAACTAATCATTATGTATTCGTCACTAAAACTATGTTGTAAATACGGTGAAATATGCTCTGATATTATATTCATGTAATGTATTAAATCATCTGTACTAGATAATTCTATGCCATAAGTATCTACTTTACTATCTATTTCAATACCTAGGTCTAAACAATAATCTTTAGCTTTAAACAATGGTATTTTATGGTTAAAGGCTAAAAAAGCATCTTCTTTAACTACACCCAAAATAACTATTCCTAGTTCATTTCTCTTTTCCTTAAGTGATTCCTTAATTTCTTTTCTAGTAAAGGCTTCGCACATACTATAATTGCTTAGTTTAACAGAAAGTTGGGACGCTTTATTTGTAATAACAGCTATCTTAATATTTTGTTCCACAACTTTTTGGTAAAAACTATCAAAATCCTTTTTTATTTCACCATTAACTTCAAACACCAATTTTTTAGATATTATAATCAATTTTTGTTTCATTTATAATCCCCCTTTAATTTAATTCCGCCATATTCTTCAATAACTTTTTGGGTCTCTATATCCAAATTATCAAAATAATATATTCTTTTTTTTGCAATACTAGCATTTCTTATTGTATTCATAGTGCCACTTTTTAAATTTGTTTCAATAACTAATATTTCATCAGAAATATTAGCTACATACTTATTTCTGTCCAAAAAATCGCTTTTATATGTATTACTAAATGGACCTTTACTTGATAGTAATAAACCCTTAGCCGCAATTTCTTTAGCTAATTTATAATTCTCTTTTGGGTATATATTATTAAATTCTGTAGGTATAACACTTATAGTATGTCCTTTGTTTTTTAATGCCGTTTGATGAGCTATAGTATCAATACCCTTAGCTAAGCCACTAACAATAACATATCCTTTATTAGTATATTTTTGTGTATAGTGCTCACATAACTTTACACTTTCTGAAGAAGGTTTTCTTGTTCCAATTATTGATACCCTTGCTTTATCAGAATTTAATAAATTAATATCACCATTACTATACATAAATAATGGAAATATCGAATCTGGTATCAAATTTTGTAATTCCTTTTTTTGATATTTAAAAAAGACCTTTATATTATCATTATGAAATAAATAACTTTTCTTAAACCTTTTATTGAATTCAATTAATCCGTCAATGTTTTTAGATAGATTATAATCTTTTTCTGTGTATATATTTAAAAAATAATTATAACTTTCACACGCTTTATCAAATATAGTTTCTAAAGGGTCAATATTATTATTGTATATTGCTTTTAATAATTTATCGCTGAAGCCATATTGATTTAATAACAATATTTTAGATCTCACATTATTCATATTGCGCAATTCCCCCCCCTTATCAATAATTATACATGATTTTTGCATTCCCCTACACTATGATGTTATAATCTAGATAACAAATATGTGTTGAACATGGTAAACACCGAGCCCGATAACTACTGGAATAGTTATCGGGCTCTTTTTGGTGTTATTACTATGTCGTCGCTTGATTATTTATCACGATTATTCAACCAATATGAAAACAACGTGATGATAACTCCTACTATAATAGGAGCTACTATAGATACAAATATGATGCTGAACATGGTGTCACCTCCTTCCATGCTAAAACAGCACAGAAGTAAACGACGACTTTTATATTATACCATTTGTGAATTCTTAAGCATATGCACTTCCGATAAGTGTACTTATGTTGATACTAATTTAAGTTAATTCACACCTTATTTTTTCTTTTTAAATAGGCTATTAGTAATAACAACTGCAACTATATATAATTCAACTGTTACCATTAATGGTAATGTAAAAAGGCCTATATACATAAATATGTCTTTTGCGTGCATTATTTTATCCCAATCATCGATGACACTCATAAAGTTCCAAATAAAATATCCTGTAGGGACTCCAAATGATATTAGACATATAATTATTTTTAAAATTACATGTTTATCTCTTAAATTCCACATAGCTATTTTAATGTCTTTTAATGTTAACCACGATTTTTCCTGCGATGTACTAAATTTTAAGTCTTTTATTTCTGTAACGTCTTTTTCCGTCTGAGATCCTAAGCTATCTTTTAGAATTAATTTATCTCTACCATTAATATACACTCTATCTATAATTTCCCTTTCAATAATATAATTGTTTACATTTTCTGCAAAATAGTTTTTTCTACGCCGTTTGCCTATAAAAGGAAATATAAAAATAGGAAATAACAACGAATAAAGAACAAGTAATATAGTTGGCGAGCTAATTTTATCCAAATCTGTTATATATTTAATCACTTCTTCTTTAGGATATGCACTGAGTGAATAAAAAATCATTGCTAACAAGTACATTAATGCTGCTAATGTTATAAATATGTATAACATTACATTACTTATTAGTGTTTTTACTCTTTCTATTTTTTGCCTTTTATATAAAATGTTTTGACTTAGAAATTGAATAAATGCATATATAATAAATAGTAATGCGAAAATCCCTACTTCGTTAAAATTCTTATACAGATGCAGCAAAAAATCTAGCCAAACATCCATATTTTTGAAATACAAGTTAAATCCTCCAATTAAAATATATAATTATTAAGGATCATATATACTTAGAGATATGATCCTTAATCCGATTTCTTGTTATATATACCAAGTTTATATGACTTATAAATTTTTGCTCAAATTATGCCATATTCTCATATAACCCATAAGTTCTGTGTATTCAGACTTCAACATACCATTAAGTAACTCATAAACATCATCAAATTCTTTATTTATAATTTCATAAATAACTTTTGTTTTATTTCTATACATCCATTCTGCCACGCGTTCTGTTTCACTAGTACCATCTTTTAAAGTAACGGGCTTAACTTCAATTTCATTTAATTGTTTAAGTATCTTATTTTTACTCCAATGTACATTATTTAAATACTTCTTCTTTTTCAAATCAACAAACTTTTGTAAATTATTATTTATCGGCTGTTCGTTATTAATATTAGGAATTTCCCACATTTTCGTATAATCAGACATATTTAAAACAATTTTCTTAGTATCAAAAATATTAAAAATATTTTTGATGTCTAGTATATCTAAATATTCATTAGAAAAACGTATGCAGTTTTCTAATAAATTACTATATTCTTTTTTCAGAAGCTCATATTTTTCTTTATTATCTATATCATGATCTCTATGTATATTTTGTGCTGTTTCTCTAGAATCTTTGATAACAGATTTAAATAATGATAGTTTATTTGAAAAATAACGTACGTCGTCTAATGATTTTGCCAGTGTATCACTTAATTGATTTAGGTAATCTATCATTATACTTTTATTATGTATATTCTCATTCTGTCTAATATACTTTGCTCTTCTATTTTGATTAGGTAGCAACTCTTCGATTGATATATTACCTCGTTTTATTTTTTCAGGTTTTGTTACATCATCTCTTAATATTTCATCGATCATATCTTCATTGACATACTTTACTTTTTTGAATGCAAACTTTCTTTTTTTGGATAATGATATTCATTCCAATTTTGGTTTGTTCCATTTTGGATATTATTTAAGATATTATTACTTTTGTTTTTCACATAATCCGTTGTGACATTTCGTTTTGGGATACCTTCATTATAAATTGAAAAATAATTCCCATTAATAATATACGCAGCTTCTTCAAGAGAATACCATCTTTCCTCTTTACCATCTATATCCAAAAATTTTTTATAATTATCTTTAAAAATTTCTTGTTCCATACTTAAATCAGACGCTTCTAAAATTTCATCGATTTTGTCCTCAGTTAATTGATTATTCATCCAAAAACTAAAGTCAAAATCATTGATACCTTTGTTATTAATGATAATCACGCTATTACCTCCAAAAACCGAATAAATTTTTTCACCTATTATTTTATCATTTCATTTGTGAAAATAGAATCAATCACAGATATCTCTGATTAATTCTATTTATATTTCCTAAACGATGCGCATCAATAGGATAGAAAGGATGTTTCACATGAAAATTCAAGCCAATTTCAAAAAAGGTGGCTATTCAACTGAAATAGCGTCTAACTACATTGATCATAAAAAGCCAATTTATAGCTTAAGTACAGAACTTTATCCGCAACAGCGTTTTGAGAATAATCAGCCTACCGGAGAAATTATTGCGTATAAAGCTTGGTTTGTTCAAGAAGGTTTACCACCCTTCACAGTCAAATTTGAAAATGAAGTGACATTACCGAATTATATGAGCGTTATCACTTTTGATAATCTAGAAGCTTGTGAAGTACGCTATGATGTTTATTTCAAAGCTTCAGATCTGAAGGAGGTTAAATAATGACATCTAAAGAGCTCGAACAATATCTCCTACAAAGCTTAAATATGGCATTGGGATCCATGATGCAAGGCGAAACCAGTTATACTAATAGTTTTACCTGCAAGGTTACGGAAGAAGGTTTTTACTTTCTTCCTCGACTGCCTGCAGGCTACATTATTGATGATGACTTATATCAAAAAATATTTCTCATTGCGAGTGCAGCTTTATATCCTAAGTTCACATTGTTAAAACAAAGTTCTGCATATTTCGTTCCTATGGACACAGATGATATTCACACTCAACGTGCATTGTTTTTTCCGTGGCAAAAAGGGATATCTGAACGTTTAGTCATTACGGATTTAGATAGTTTTACTTCAACTCTAATGAACCAACAAATACCGATCATGAAACAATTAACTTTAAACTATCAAAGCATTACATCCATAGCGATCGCAGGTAATTCAGGCAGTGGTAAATCATATATGCTGACATATTTATTAAGTGTGCTAAAGCCCATATCTGAACTCATTATTGTTGATCCTAAGTTTGATACACCGAGTCGATGGGCACGTATCCATGATATTACTGTCATTCATCCACATCAAAATCGATCTAAGTCTGATTTTTTATCTGAAATTAATGAAAATTTAAGTCATTGCCTTCAGGTTATTCAACAGCGTCAAACCATTCTTTATGACGATCCAGACTATCAATTTGAGCATTTAACTATTGTGATTGATGAAGTACTCGCCTTAGCTGAAGGTGTCAATAAAGCCATTAAAGACGCATTCTTTTCATTACTATCTCAAATTGCATTATTGGGTCGTGCAACCAAAGTCCATTTATTACTGGTGTCTCAACGGTTTGATCATCAAACCATTCCAGTTTCTGTTAGAGAACAACTCAATGTGCTGATTCAAATCGGCAATATTAATAAAAAAACAACACAATTTTTATTCCCAGATTTAGACCCTGAAGGTATTGTGATACCCATTGGTAAAGGGACGGGATTGATTCAAGTGATTGATAGTGAATCTCCCTATCAAGTCTTACCTCTATTATGTCCGACTTTCTATACAAAGGATGGTGTATTGTGATGAGGAAAACCTACTTCATGCGTGTGTATGATATTATTATTTACTTGTTTCTATTTGCTATTTTGACAGTGATGTTTAGTAAACTCTTTGACCTATTGAACATCGCTATATCTCAAATCGATATCATCGATATGCGAAATGTCACACACTATATCACAGTCATTTCAAACGGTTTATATCAACTTACATTTTACTTGTTAGGATTAGCATTGATATTAATGGTTATCGATTTAATCATTCGTTTATTGAAGGATCAAATTACGAATCATATTAAATCTGTCTATCACACAATGGTTTTACGACATTATCTTAAACAAGATATCGACACCGCATCATCAAAAGATTGGCAACAAACAGGCGAAACTAAAACAAACGCTGTCGAACGCTATTTTAATAAAGTCGTGGGAAAATCGATTGTTGATGTTCGTCAAAATGAAGTTCGTGTAGCGATTAAAATTCCTCGCAAGCAACAAGCACATGAAATATTAAAGACCATTGAACCTCAGATTCATGAAGAGATTACCCACATGCATCCTAATTACTACTTTTCAGCATCTCAACGACATCATCGTTATCTATGGTTTACAGGTCACAAACGTTAATATACACATGCGCTGTGGTACACGAAGTGATAAACACAAGCGCATGTGTATATTAACAGTGCCATGGGGTTACTACGACCCCCATGGCATCATTAATCAGTAATCACAGAAAGGATGTCCATGATGACGAAAGATAAACGTTCGAATAAATGGGCTTTCTTAATATATGAAGAAAGTACGCCATCTAACTACCGAGATATTTTGGAACAGATTCATATTCCTTATATTTTAAGCCCGTGGCACAATCAAGATATAGATCAATCAACGGGATTAATCAAAAAATCACATAAACACGGTGCTTTATTCTTTGATTCTTTAAAAAGTTATTCTCAAGTCTCTGAATTACTTCAACAACACTTAAATACACCGAGCCATATTGAAATTATTATGTCTCCTAAGGGTATGTTTGATTATTTTATTCATGCCTCTAATCCAGATAAGACTCCTTATGATATCAACGATATTGAAAGTGGTTGCGGTTTTGACTTAAATCAATTTTTATTAGATCAAGGTCAGTCCGAAGTGTTTAATAATATTATTGATATAATTGAAGATCACAATTTTATAGAATTTCAAGATCTAGTGATGTATGCGCGACAACATCATCCATCTTATTTAAATTTGATTATCCAACGGACTTATTTTTTTGCTAAATATTTAGATTCAAGACGACATACATCCAATCACAAATAGTGTGATGTGTCGAATATATGGTTTTGTGGTGCGTTTTGACGGCGCATATTTAAGGAGTGCATTTCTTCGAGTTCTGTTTTAACTGAACGCATTAAATAACCTTGCATCATTTCGACACTTTCACTTTTTTGAATTAAAGTTGCTTTAAAACGTTTGAGCACATTAATCATTTCAAATTCAATGTCTTCTAACATGTATATTGTATTCTTTTCATTATTAAATGATGATTTAGCTTTAAGTATGACACTTTTAATAATTTGTATTTCATCAACTTCAAAGTTATTTAAATAGGTTTGAAGTTGATAGGGAATTTCTTGAAGTAAATGATATTTTAAGGCATTATTATCAAATTCATTGGATTGATGATTTGTATGATTCGAATGAGAAGTATTATAGTTAACTATATGTTCACTATCATGCATATCATGCATATCATTATTCTCAGTTTCTTTATAGTCGGTATCATTAATATTGGTATCATTTGCGTATGATTTTGATACGTCTTGATGTATGATTTTAATATTTCTGGACGTATGATTTTGATATTTCTGGACGTATGATTTTGATACGTCCTTATCATTACTGACTTCTAAAGGGGTTTCATCTTGCTTAATTAAATAGACATCATCTTTTGTTACTACAGGTTTTTTAATATATAATTTGTTAGGTTTATTAAGACCTACTCTTATTTGGCTAAATAACTCTGCGCTTTGTAGTTCTTTTTTTATTTTAGAAAGTTTATTAGGACTACTAATGTTGAGAATCTCTTTTAAAGTTTCATTAGTAAAAATAAAAAATATATCTCCATTTTCATCAATCCAATTATTTTTTATTGATAAATCTAATCGATCACGTAAAATAGCATATGCTATTTTTGCATCATTAGAAATTTTAGTGTATTTAGGATTTGTAAAAAAAACTTTTGGTAATTGATAAAATTTTTCTCTTTGGATTTCATTAATATTAAAATTATTAGACATAGCAAAAAACCTCTTTCCTTGGATTGGGATTGAGGCAATAAAACAAAATTCACATTTAGATTATAAGTTTTGTACTTGCACTTATGTATATAGATATATATAATACAAGTATCAAAAATATATAAACAAACGAGCGCAAATCGTTTTATTACCCAAGGTTAATGCTACGCCAATAGCATTAACCTTTTTTATTTAATAAGCTAATATTATCATTTTTATAAATGTATATAAAGCGTTTTTAATGACTGAATAATAACTTTTATTAAAAAACACAGTCAATACCATATATTAGCCACCTAAATAGGTGGCTAATATACATAAATGCAAATGTATTTTACCATTAGGTGCCTAATAACCACCTAAAAACGTGATTTCTAAAGTGTTAGGTGGTAAAATTTAGGTACTAAATTAGGTACCTAAGGTGATTTTATTGAAGACTATTAAAATGATTGCAGATGAATTAAATGTAACCAAACAAACTATTGTTAATAATGCCAAAAACTTGAATATAACCTTCGAAAAGAAAAATGGAGTTAATTATATTAATGAAGAAGATTATTTAAAAATTGTTAATAAGATTAATAGAAAAGAAAGAGTATTTATAAATAATGACGAAGAGAAAATTCAAGAACATAATAAAGAGGAAACTAAAGAAGCTTCTAAAACTAGTTCTGTAGAAGAAGAAAAGTTGAAAATGAAAATTAATGAATTAGAAAAACAGATAGAAAACTTTAAAACAAGATCAGAAAAAGATAATACTTATATAGAAACTCTTACCGAACAATTGAATCAACAAAACAGTAATGTTAATACTCTAAATAGACTTTTAGAAAATCAACAAATTTTAGCTTTAGAAAGTAATAAAAAAATACAAAGACTAGAGAGTGAACTTGAAGAGGAACGGCAACTCAATTATTCATCGAATAATGCTCATAAAAATGAAAAGTATTTTAATACAGAAACAGTTAAAGATGTTAAATCGAATAGTGAAGACCAATTTGTTTCTCCAGATTCAGATAATGTAAATTTTGAAAATAATACTGAAAAAGATAATATTGAAATACGTCAAAATAACAATGATAATAATCATATTTATCAAGAACAACAATCTAAAAAGGGGTTTTGGAGTCGTTTGTTTCGTAATTAATTTATAAAATAAATAGCACGTTACAAAGGGTTAAAATTTGTAACGTGCTGTTTGCTATATAAAACTTCTGATAATCATTGGTTATGTAAACAGAGTGAATGAGGCAATCATAGTCCATACAGAACCTTTATTTGGCTCTCATTTGTGTTTTAAGAGCTTATGTAAAAAAACATATAAAATACCCCTTAAAATGCAAAATAAGGATATTAGCTTATCACATATGAGTTTTGGTTTTAGTACGACACTTTTTTAGGTGTGTAAGTGCGCCTTTGGATATAAAAATAAAAGCCAACCCAGACAAAGTGGATTGACTTTTTCTTTCGTACGGTCTGTTTATTTTTCCTTCGACGCCGTATCGTCGATGTAAATAAAAAAAGTTATGGGCTAAAAATCTACATCACTTTTTCAAGAATGTAGTAGCGATATTCGACACAAATTAATTTTTATAACTGCTCGGAATATCTCAAGCCGTTTCTTTGAATTTAAAATTAAAAATCGACGCAGGTCGATGACGGATCTACACTAGCGTTTGGAACAAACGTATAAGTGCGCCCTTACGGGAGTTAAGTAGATTATAACACTGGTTAGTAGAGGAATGCAAAATTATAAAGTGTGTTGAGTTAGATTAGACATTTTTCTTTTTAAAGACAAATACTACGATGATTAAGAAAATAATAATATAAACAATATTACCAATAAATAATTCATGCAGTTCTAATTTTGTGAATTTTTTCATGTTTTTATCAACAATTTGAACCATAATATTCATCATACTAATAGGGTTCCATTTTAACCATTCCCATTTATCTACAACAATTGTTAATATCCCTGACAAAATTGAAGTGGCAAAATACAATACAATACCGACAGCAATAGAGACACCGGGACTTTTCATTGCACATGAAATTAATAAGGTGATACTTAAGACTAACCATGTTCCAACATATGTACCTAGTCCAGTTAATAACATTTTACTTAATAACGATAACGCATCACCCTTACTTTCAAGGAGATTGATATCGTTGAAGAAAATAGCCGGTTCTGTTGCAAAGTTGAATTTATAATATAATTTTAACAAAAAGGAGTCTTCTGTATGAACTATTTCAGATATAAACAATTTAACAAGGATGTTATCACTGTAGCCGTTGGCTACTATCTAAGATATGCATTGAGCTATCGTGATATATCTGAAATATTAAGAGAACGTGGTGTAAACGTTCATCATTCAACGATCTACCGTTGGGTTCAAGAATATGCCCCAATTTTATATCAAATTTGGAAGAAAAAGCATAAAAAAGCTTATTACAAATGGCGTATTGATGAGACGTATATCAAAATAAAAGGAAAATGGAGCTATTTATATCGTGCCATTGATACAGAGGGACATACATTAGATATTTGGTTGCGTAAGCAACGAGATAATCATTCAGCATATGCGTTTATCAAACGTCTCATTAAACAATTTGGTAAGCCTCAAAAGGTAGTTACAGATCAGGCACCTTCAACGAAGGCAGCAATGGCTAAAATAATTAAAGCTTTTAAACTTAAACCTGACTGTCATTGTACATCGAAATATCTGAATAACCTCATTGAGCAAGATCACCGTCATATTAAAGTAAGAAAGACAAGATATCAAAGTATCAATACGGCAAAGAATACTTTAAAAGGTATTGAATGTATTTACGCTCTATATAAAAAGAACCGTAGGTCTCTTCAGATCTACGGATTTTCCCCATGCCACGAAATTAGCATCATGCTAGCAAGTTAAACGAACACTGACATGATATATTAGTGATTAGCTATATTTTTTACTTTGCAACAGAACCCTTTTTATTTAAAAATCTCAATATTAATAAAATTAAAGCTAAAAAAGGACGAAAGATTGAATGGTTAGAATTTTCTTTTGAACCTGAGAAACGTATTCATTCGAAACGACAATCTAATATGATAAGTACAGGCAAACCAAAACAATATATAAGCCGTGAAATGACGCCACAATGGTTAAAAAATAACACTTATGAACCAACCACATCTAAGACATCTGCGTATACAGAAGAAGAACGTCAAGCGTTTTTACAAAAAATGAAAAAGTAAAGGAGACCCAGTTATTTGATGAAAACTGTAAAGGAAGTTTCTGAACTTTTAGATGTCTCTAAACAAACAATTCATTATCATTTAAAAAGTTTACCTTCAAATTTGAAGGTAAACAAAGTAGGTAACAAATCATTAATAGATGATAATACAATAGATTATCTAAAAACAATTTTAAATAAAAAAACGACAAAAGAATCGACAAAATTTGATGAAAAATCGACAAACAAAACAGAATCATTAAATAACCAATATAGCAGTTATATCGATAAATACATAGAGCATTTAGAATCAGAAATTCGACAAAAGAATCGACAAATTGACGATTTAACAATTGCATTAAAACAAGAACAATCTTTGAATTTAAATAGCCAAAATATATTAAGTAATACCAAAAAAATAGAAACTGATAATATAGATTCAAAAGAAGATATCATTACTCCAAAAGCATCAAAAAAAAATGAACAAAAACAATCTATCTTTTCTAAACTATTCAAAAAAAAATAATGTATTCACGCCTAAAGGCGTGAATACATTATTTTCTCTAAAAAGAAATTATCACTTGTTAATTATAATATAGTTAATATTTAGCAAGTGAAGTGTGGTTTATCATATGCAAAAATCCCACTACTGTCCAAAGCAAAGTAGGGTTTTTATTTAATATACAAAATACAAAGCATTTCTATATTGACAAAGGATAAAAATCATACTAACTTATGAATATATGAGCATATATTCATAAGTTAGTATGATTTTCTTCGAGTAACAAAACATTAATTGAAATTTTATATTTTTTAACTCTATAGTTATAAAAACAAAAATTCAAATTATAGAAAATATTTTTCATCATTAAAAAGAGGAGGGATTAAATGGAAAACGATCACAATCATAATCATACACATGGCGCGAACAAAAAGACTTTATTAATTAGTTTTATTATTATTACAAGTTACATGATTGTAGAAGGGTTAGGTGGTTTCTTTACTAACAGTCTTGCGTTAATTTCAGATGCTGGTCATATGTTAAGTGATTCTATTTCTTTAGGTATTGCTTTAATTGCATTTACTTTAGGAGCGAAGCAAGCTAATACAAATAAAACTTTTGGCTACAAAAGGTTTGAAATACTAGCAGCTGTACTTAATGGTATTACTTTGATGTTAATAGCTATCTATATTTTTTATGAAGCTATTGAGAGATTTAAAAACCCCCCTGAGGTAGCTTCTACAGGCATGTTAATTATCGCCTTGGTAGGCTTGTTTATTAATATTATTGTGGCTTGGATAATGCTGCGCGGGAGCGATGTAGAAGAAAACTTAAATATGCGTGGAGCATATTTGCATGTAATAAGCGACATGCTTGGATCTATAGGTGCAGTTATAGCAGCCCTTCTCATTATATTTTTTAGATGGGGGTGGGCGGATCCTTTAGCAAGTGTGATTGTAGCAATTTTAGTACTACGTAGCGGCTTTTATGTAACAAAATCAAGTCTTCATGTATTAATGGAGGGAGCACCAAGCAATATAAATACAAAAGACATTATTAAAACTATTAAAAAATTCAAAGAAGTTAAAAATATTCATGACTTTCATGTTTGGTCAGTAACTAGCGGATTAAACGCGTTATCTTGTCATATTGTTGTAGAAGATACAATGACCATTACTGAAAATGAGTTTTTACTTAAACGTATAGAACATGAACTCAATCATCAAAATATTCAACATGTCACAATACAGACTGAAACTTCTAACAATAATCATAGTGAAAAATTGTTTTGTATCGTGAAAGAAGAAGACAGTCAACATCATCATTAAATAAACAGCCATTATTTTTTAATAATGGCTGTTTATTTAATTATTCCAATATATTTAATATATCTTTTTTGTTATTTTCAAATCCCACGTAATATTTAAACAACTTTTTTTTACCCCAAAAAATTTTTTTATAAAAAACAAATAAGGGAACAATTCGGTTGCCTGATATTTTTTTCATTTCTTCTTCTAAGTCCAAATTTTGACTTACATCTTTATGACTATAACTAATCTCTTGAGAGTTTAAATACCTTTTTGATTCTTGGCAATCAGAGCATGTAGGTCTTGTGTAAAGCTCAAGTTGTATATTTTTATCCAAATATATCTCTCCTAATATAAGTTTTAGCATACATTTTATACAAGTGTACCTCTTAAAACAAACTATAAATATTAATTTTTTATATGAAACTTTTGTATTGACTTATACCTACTAGGGGTATAATATAGATTCCAACAAGAGATACCCCGTTAGGGTATATGAGGAGGGGTGAAATTGAACACTACTACTGTTAAAAACAATGACGCATTGCTCAATAGACTCAAAAGATTAGAAGGACAAATGCGCGGTTTACAATCAATGATAGCAGAAGATAGATATTGTATAGATGTACTAGTACAAATAACAGCAATACAATCAGCCCTAAAACAAGTGGGTTTTATAGTAACTGAAGACCATATATCTAATTGTGTAAGTGAAGGTATTAAAAATGGCAACGGAGAAGAAAGTATCAAAGAATTGATGGTTGTATTAAAACAATTTTCAAAATAGGAGGAAAGAAATAATTGAGTGAAAATATTAAAAAAACCTCATTAGGTATCACAGGCATGACATGTGCAGCTTGCTCGAATAAAGTAGAAAAAAATCTAAATAAATTAGATGAAGTTAACGCTAATGTAAATCCTTCTACAGAGAAAGCTACAATTGAATATAACCCCAATGTTACATCATTAGAAGATATTGCAAATACAATTCAAAAAACAGGTTATGGAGTTTTAACCGAAAAAGTGGATCTCGATGTAATGGGAATGACGTGTGCAGCTTGTTCGAATAAAATCGAAAAAGTTTTAAATCGAATCTCAGGTGTAAATAAGGCTACAGTTAATTTAACCACAGAAAGTGCTACTGTAGAATACAACCCTGATATGACGTCTGTAGATGAATTTCAACAACGTATTAAAAACCTAGGGTATGAGGCACAACCTAAAAAAGAAGCATCAGAAAAAAGTTCCCAAAAAGAAAAACAATTAAAACGACAGTTAATTAAATTAGTTGTTTCAGCTGTTTTAGCAGCTCCATTGTTAATGACAATGTTCGTTCATTTATTTGGTATTCAAATACCACATATATTTATGAACCCGTGGTTCCAATTTGTATTAGCAACGCCTGTTCAATTTGTTATTGGTTGGCAATTTTATGTAGGCGCTTATAAAAACCTTCGTAATGGGTCAGCAAATATGGATGTTCTTGTCGCTTTAGGTACAAGCGCAGCCTTCTTTTATAGTATTTATGAATCGATTAAGTGGTTAATTAATACAAATTATGAGCCACACCTATATTTTGAAACAAGTGCTGTATTAATTACTTTAATTCTTTTCGGAAAGTATTTAGAAGCACGTGCTAAAACACAAACAACAAATGCGTTAAGTAAATTGTTGAATTTACAAGCTAAAGAAGCACGTATATTACGCAACGGTGAAGAGACTATGGTTCCTTTAAGTGAGGTAAAAGAAGGAGACTATTTAGTTATCAAACCAGGAGAAAAAATACCAGTAGATGGCAAAATAATTAAAGGTATGACTTCAATTGACGAGTCAATGTTGACAGGTGAATCTATTCCTGTTGAAAAAATGCAAAATGATAATGTTATAGGATCAACAATGAATAAAAATGGAGCAATTACTGTTGAAGCAACAAAAGTTGGTAAAGATACAGCTCTTGCCTCCATTGTTAAAGTTGTCGAAGAAGCGCAAGGTTCTAAAGCGCCAATACAAAGACTAGCAGATATTATTTCTGGATATTTTGTACCTATCGTTGTAGGTATCGCGATTTTCACATTTATTATATGGATTTCATTAGTTCAGCCGGGACAATTTGAACCAGCCTTAGTTGCTGCAATAGCAGTATTAGTTATCGCTTGTCCTTGTGCGTTAGGCTTAGCTACGCCTACTTCTATAATGGTGGGTACCGGAAAAGCTGCTGAAAATGGCATTCTATTTAAAGGTGGAGAACACATTGAAGGTACACACGCTATTAATACAGTTGTTTTAGATAAAACTGGCACTATAACAAATGGCACACCTGAAGTCACTGATTTTAGTGGAGATGATCAAACATTACAATTGTTAGCTAGTGCAGAAAAAGGTTCTGAACACCCACTAGCTGAAGCTATCGTAAGTTATGCTAAAGAAAAATCATTAGAATTTTTAGAAGTAGACCATTTTGAAGCTATACCAGGGCGCGGTATAAATGCAACAATTGATGGTAAAGAACTTTTTGTCGGAAATCGAAAACTAATGAGTGAAAAAGGAATCCAAACTAATGAAGCTGAAACAAATCTCGCTCAATTTGAAAAAGAAGGAAAAACTGCAATGCTTATAAGCGTAGATAACGAATTGAGAGGGGTTGTCGCTGTAGCTGATACAGTTAAAGATACTGCCCAACAAGCTATTCAAAAACTTCATGAATTAGGTATTGAAGTTGCTATGTTAACTGGTGATAACAAACGTACCGCACAAGCAATAGCAAAACAAGTTGGTATAGACACGATTATTGCAGAGGTTTTACCAGAAGAAAAAGCTTCTAAAGTAGCAGAAATTCAATCTGAAGGTAAAAAAGTAGCTATGGTTGGAGATGGTGTCAATGATGCTCCAGCACTAGTTAAAGCAGATATTGGTATTGCCATTGGTACAGGTACAGAAGTTGCAATCGAAGCTGCTGATATAACTATTTTAGGAGGAGACCTTTTATTAATTCCAAAAGCAATAAAAGCAAGTAAATCTACAATTCGTAATATTCGCCAAAATCTATTTTGGGCGTTTGGTTACAATGTTGCAGGTATCCCTATAGCAGCAATTGGTCTGCTAGCACCTTGGGTTGCGGGAGCAGCAATGGCTTTAAGTTCTGTAAGTGTTGTCACAAACGCTTTACGTCTAAAACGTATGAAATTATAAGAATCTTATATTTCTTGAAAGGAGGTGACAACATTGACTAACGAAGTTATTAATGTAGAAGGTATGAGCTGTGACCATTGCAAGCATTCAATTGAAAAAGCATTAAATGGATTAGATGGTGTAACATCTTCAGAAGTAAGCTTGGCGAATGGGAATGTGGAAGTTGAATTTGATGAAAATCAAGTAGCTTTCAACGACTTTAAAGAAGCTATTGAAGATCAAGGTTACGATGTAATTAAATAATTTAAATAGTTGGGCATATCGTTTAATGATATGCCCTTATTAAAAATTAAGGAGGATAAAAATATGAATCATAATCATGAATATCATTCAAACAAACCCGAAATTAAAGCAAATGTTGTATATAGAGATGGTAATATAGAAATTACGTTAGAAGATGAATTTAATAATGCCCCATTATTAGATACTATGCATGAAAAAGAAATGCATTTCGTTTTAGTATCTAATGACATGGAGAAATATTACCACCTACACCCTCAAAAAAAGCATGAAGGTTTATTTATAATTAACCAACAATTAGAGCCAGGAACTTACCAGGCTTTTGTTGATGTTACACCAAAAAACCATGTGTATTCCGTTCATCCTATTGAACTGCAAATTGGAGATAAAATAACCTCTACAACATCTTTAAATTCTGATAAAAATTGGGTAAAAGTTAACAAAGGAGTTCATGTAACTTTAAATTCTATAAGTGCTAAAGAAGATGAACATGTCCCTTTAACTTTCAATACAGAATTAACTCCCCAACCTTATTTAGGAGCTTTAGGACATGTGATTATATTTGATGAGCAATTAACTGATTATATTCATGTTCACCCAGAATCACCTGATTCTACAACCTTTTATGCTCATTTTCCTAAAAAAGGGATGTATAAAATTTGGGCAGAATTTAAATTTAATGATGAAGTGCATAGATTTACTTATAATATTAAAGTTGCATAAATCTATTAGCAAAAGCTTAAAAATCAGTAAATTGTAAAGAGTTATTTAGATAATACAAAACGCTTTATAAAAAATCGAAAATTTAAGATAGAAAGTTGATGAATAAAGTATCAAAAAATTGTAGTGGTTGTTTATATTGCAACATTCACTGAATTTTTATAGTTAATAACCTATTATTTAAGGAGTAATTTATTGATTAAGTTTGAATATTTTGAGGAGAAAGATTTTGATTTATTAATAAACTGGATAAACTCTCCTGAACTTTTAGTCAAATGGGCAGGTACAGATTTTAATTATCCCCTAGATGAAGAACAATTAAAGGAATATATTAAAGACACAAATAAAGAAAATTCTAGTAAAATAATTTATAAAGTTATCATTGAAGAAAATAATTCAAAAAAAATTATAGGTCATATTGCTTTAAATAATATAGATTTTAAAAATTGTTCCGCCACGTTAAGTAAAGTTTTAGTAGGTGATCCGCAAATGCGTGGCCAAGGATTAGGCCCTAAAATAATAAAGAAATTATTGAAAAAGGCTTTTGAAGATTTGGGACTACACAGAATTGAATTAGGTGTTTTTGCCTTTAATAAATCAGCTATTAAAAGTTACAAAAAGATTGGATTTATAAAAGAAGGAGAAAAAAGAGACTTTAGAAAATTAAATGGAGAATATTATAATTTATGGCAAATGAGTATGTTAGAAAGCGAATGGTCTTGAATAATTTTAAACAAAAATAGTCCTCTTATTTTAATAAGAGGACTATTTTTGTTTATTTAGAGCGTACTCAAAAATGACATTTTGTATATAAAATTTATTTTGATTCATAAGTAATTCAGCTAATGACTTCTATTTTATTAATTTTAGCTATATATTAATATAGAAATAATAGTAAACATCTAATTAACTAAGATAGACAATTACAAAGACTTTACACTAAAATTCTTCTGAGTATGTTGAGGGGAATTATTGACAGAATTATCTTTTTTACTGTTTTAAATCTTTCACATATCTTTCCAATGCTAAATAATCTACACACATTGATTCAAAAAATGAAACTTTTTTTATCACAGCATTTTTATATACTTTTTGGGCTTTATTTACGATTCTTTGATTTTCTTGCCTAATAAAAATTAATTGGTTAGTTAATAAGTTATAATATTCTAAATCTTGCTCCTTTATGTATTGCATATCTATTTTAGAAAGATATTTATCAGGAACAGGTATCATATTTAAAAATAATAGATATCCTAATCTATTTTGAATATTATTAACCTCAAACAATTTTATTGATAGTTGATTATTTAGTTTTTTATTTTCTTTAGGGGAACTTAAAGGGACAAAATAATTAAGATCATTAATAGATAATACAACTCCTAAATAAGGACGAGTGGATTTATTTAATAATACTCTCTCATCTACATTTCTTAATTCATTAATATAATCTTCATCAACATAGTATAATTTCATAATTTCTCCTACAGTATAAAAATAAAGCGACCAAATATTTGGTCGCTTTTCAATGTCTACTTGTGGCAAGACCTCTCCATTTTTTCAATTCCAACTTTTAGCATGGACTCTCTATTTTTTCAATGTCTACTTGTGGCAAGACCTCTCCTATATACATTTTAAATTTTAGCACTGTATAAATCATATGTCAATTTTTTATCTTTATATTATATTTCTCAGAACCGTTCAAATTGGTTTTCTAAGAGAAAAATGATTAAAGATTTACTAACTGATTTTTCATTAGAAATAAAGCAGGTAGACGCTTGGTACAAAATACTTTCTACACCGATACAAATCCACAATTGATTGGAAAGAGTAAAATCCTTTGACAAGCTAATTACCGTATTGTTGATAGTATAAGAAAAGACTTATTAACCAAAAAAATCCTACAAAATCAATAATAATAGTCTTTTACATTTCTCCACCAACCAATGTTATAGTCCAATTAACGAAAATGATTAGCAAAGTAATGATCCCTCTCTGCGACTAGATTGATTCTTGATAGATAGGCGAACTATATATATCATGTTCTAATATACGACCTTTGATAAGTTATTTTCTCTTAATCTAAATTTGTTATCATTTTTTCTTTTTAAATAAATTTTTGGTAATAATAAATGCAACTACATATAACTCAACTGTTACCATTAATGGTAACGTGAAAAGACCCATATACATAAATATATCATTTGCGTGCATTATTCTATCCCAATCATCAACGACACTGATGAAGTTCCACACAAAATACCCTGTAGGGACCCCAAATATTATTAAACCTATAATCATTTTTAACAGTAATTGTTTATCTCTTAGACTCATCGTAGCTATTTTAATGTCTTCTAACGTTAACCAAGATTTTTTTTGAGATGTACTAATTTTTAAATCCTTTATTCCTGTTATATCTTTTTCTGTCTGATATCCTAAGGCATCTTTTAGAATTAATTTATCTCTACCATTAATACTCACTCTATCTATAATTTCTCTTTCAATAATACAATTATTTACATTTTCTGCAAAATAGTTTTTTCTACGTCGTTTTCCTACAAATGGAAATATAAAAATAGGGAATAATAACGAATAAAGAACAAGTAATATAGCTGGCAAACTAATTTTATCCCAATCTGTTATATATTTAATCACTTCTTCTTTAGGATATGCACTGAGTGAATAAAAAATCATTGCTAACAAGTACATTAATGCTACTAGTGTTATAAATATGTATAAAATTATATTGATTATCAGTGTTTTTACTCTTTCCATCTTTTGTCTTTTATATAAAATATTTTGACTTAGAATTTGAATAAGCGCATATATAATATATATTACTGCAAAAATCCCTACTTCGTTAAAATTCTTGTATAGGTCAATCAAGAAATCCATATTTTTGAAATACACGTTAACTCCTCCAATTAAAGTGTATAACAGGTTACTAAGACTTATAAATTTTTGCTTAAGTTATGCCATATTCTCATATAGCCCATAAGTTCTGTGTATTCAGACTTCAACATACCGTTAAGTAAATCATAAACATCATCAAATTCTTTATTTATAATTTCATAAACAACTTTTGTTTTATTTCTATACATCCACTCTGCCACGCGTTCTGTTTCACTAGTACCATCTTTTAAAGTAACGGGTTTAACTTCAATTTCATTTAATTGTTTAAGTATCTTATTTTTACTCCAATGTACATTATTTAAATACTTCTTCTTTTTCAAATCAACAAACTTTTGTAAATTATTATTTATCGGTTGTTCATTATTAATATCAGGAACCTCCCACATTTTCGTATAATAAGACAGATTTAAAACAATTTTCTTAGTATCAAAAATATTAAAAATATTTTTGATATCTAGTATATCTAAATATTCATTAGAAAAACGTATACAGTTTTCTAAAAAATTACTATATTCTTTTTTCAGAAGTTCATATTTTTCTTTATTATCTATATCGTGATCCCTATGTATATTTTGTGCTATTTCTCTAGAATCTTTAATAACAGATTTAAATAATGATAGTTTATTTGAAAAATAACGTACGTCGTCTAATGATTTTGCCAGTGTATCACTTAATTGATTTAGGTAATCTATCATTATACTTTTATTATGTATATTCTCATTCTGTCTAATATATTTTGCTATTCTATTTTGATTAGGTAGCAACTCTTCGATTGATATATTACCTCGTTTTATTTTTTCAGGTTTTGTTACATCATCTCTTAATATTTCATCGATCATATCTTCATTAACATACTTTACTTTTTTGAATGCAAACTTCCTTTTTTGTGGGTAATGATATTTATTCCAATTTTGGTTTGTTCCATTTTCTATATTATTTAAGATATCATTACTTTTATTTTTTACATAGTCTGTTGTGACACTTCGCTTTTTGCTATCTTCCTCATAAATTGAAAAATAATTCCCATTAATAATATACGCAGCTTCTTCCAGAGAATACCATCTTTCCTTTTTGCCATCTATCTCCAAGAATTTTTTATAATTACTTTTAAAAATTTCTTGTTCCATACTTAAATCAGACCCCTCTAAAATTTCTTCGATATTGTCATCAGTTAATTGATTATTCATCCAATAATTAAAATCTAAGTCATTGATTCCTTTGTTATTAATGATAATCACGCTATTACCTCCAAAAACCGAATAAATTTTTTCACCTATTATTTTATCACTTCATTTGCGAAAATTTAATCAATCACAGATATCTTTGATTAATTCTATTTATATTTCCTAAACGATGCGCATCAATAGGATAGAAAGGATGTTTCACATGAAAATTCAATCTAATTTCAAAAAAGGTGGCTATTCAACTGAAATAGCTTCCAATTATATTGATAATAAAAAACCCATTTATAGCTTAAGTACAGAACTTTATCCGCAACAGCGTTTTGAGAATAATCAGCCTACCGGAGAAATTATTGCGTATAAAGCCTGGTTTGTTCAAGAAGGCTTACCGCCCTTCACAGTTAAATTCGAAAATGAAGTGACATTACCTAATTATATGAGCGTCATTACTTTTGATCATTTAGAAGCTTGTGAAGTCCGTTATGATGTTTACTTCAAAGCTTCAGATCTGAAGGAGGTTAAATAATGACAGCCAAAGAGCTCGAACAATATCTCCTACAAAGCTTAAATATGGCACTAGGATCCATGATGCAAGGCGAAACCAGTTATACCAATAGTTTCACCTGCAAGGTCACGGAAGAAGGTTTTTACTTTCTTCCTCGCCTGCCTGCAGGCTATATTGTGGACGATGACTTATATCAAAAAATATTTCTCATTGCGAGTGCAGCTTTATATCCCAAATTCACATTGTTAAAACAGAATTCTGCGTATTTCGTACCTATGGATACCGACGATATTCATACGCAACGCGCTTTGTTTTTCCCATGGCAACAAGGGATATCAGAACGCTTAGTGATTTCTGATTTAGATCGTTTTACGTCGTCTCTAACGAATCAACAAATTCTGATCATGAAACAATTAACTTTAAACTATCAAAACATTACATCTATAGCGATCGCAGGTAATTCAGGCAGTGGTAAATCTTATATGCTGACGTACTTACTAAGTGTATTAAAACCGATATCAGAACTCATTATTGTTGACCCTAAGTTTGATACACCGAGCCGTTGGGCACGTATTCATGATATTACTGTGATTCACCCTCATCAAAATCGATCTAAGTCTGATTTTTTATCTGAAATTAATGAAAACTTAAGTCATTGCCTTCAAGTTATTCAACAACGACAAACCATTCTTTATGACGATCCAGACTATCAATTTGATCACCTAACCATTGTGATTGATGAAGTGCTCGCTTTAGCTGAAGGACCATTAAAGACGCGTTCTTTTCATTACTATCTCAAATTGCTTTATTAGGTCGTGCCACCAAAGTTCATTTATTACTGGTGTCTCAACGATTTGATCATCAAACCATCCCGGTTTCCGTTAGAGAACAACTCAATGTGCTGATTCAAATCGGTAATATTAATAAAAAAACCACACAATTTTTATTCCCCGATTTAGATCCAGAAGGTATTGTGATACCCATTGGTAAAGGGACAGGTCTAATCCAAGTGATTGATAGTGAATCTCCCTATCAAGTCTTACCCTTGTTATGTCCGACTTACTATACGAAAGCAGGTGTATTGTGATGAGGAAAACCTATTTCATGCGTGTGTATGATATTATCATTTACTTGTTCCTGTTCGCTATTTTGACAGTTATGGTTAGTAAACTCTTTGTCCTATTAAACTTTATTGTGTCTCAAATTGATATTATCGATACGCGAAACGTCACACACTATATCACAATCATTTCAAATGGTGTATATCAACTTACATTTTACTTATTAGTCTTAGCATTGATGTTAATAGTTATCGATTTAATGATTCGTTTATTGAAAGATCAACTCACGAATCATATCAAATCTGTTTATCACACAATGGTTTTACGACATTATCTTAAACAAGATGTTGACACAGACACGACTCAGGATTGGCAAAATAACGGCAAAAGTAAAACAAATTCTGTCCAGCAATACTTTAATAAAATGGTTGGAAAATCGCTCGTTGATGTTCGTCAAAATGAAGTCCGTGTGGCAATTAAAATTCCCCGGAAACAGCAAGCTCACGATATATTAAAAAAGATTGAACCTCAAATTCATGAAGAAATTACACATATGCACCCGAATTATTACTTTTCAAAACCTCAACGTCATCATCGTTATCTATGGTTTGCAGGCCACAAACGTTAAGATACACATGCGTTGTGGTACACGAAGTGATAAACACAACGCATGTGTATCTTAACAGTGCCATGGGGTTACTACGACCCCCCATGGCATCATTAATCAATAATCACAGAAAGGATGTCCATGATGACGAAAGATAAGCGTTCGAATAAGTGGGCTTTTTTAATATATGAAGAAAGCACGCCATCTAACTATCAAGATATTTTGGAACAGATGCATATTCCTTATATTTTAAGCCCGTGGCACAATCAAGATATAGATCAATCAACGGGATTAATCAAAAAATCACATAAACACGGTGCTTTATTCTTTGATTCTTTAAAAAGTTATTCTCAAGTCTCTGAATTACTTCAACAACACTTAAATACACCGAGCCATATTGAAATTATTATGTCTCCTAAGGGTATGTTTGATTATTTTATTCATGCCTCTAATCCAGATAAGACTCCTTATGATATCAACGATATTGAAAGTGGTTGCGGTTTTGACTTAAATCAATTTTTATTAGATCAAGGTCAGTCCGAAGTGTTTAATAATATTATTGATATAATTGAAGATCACAATTTTATAGAATTTCAAGATCTAGTGATGTATGCGCGACAACATCATCCATCTTATTTAAATTTGATTATCCAACGGACTTATTTTTTTGCTAAATATTTAGATTCAAGACGACATACATCCAATCACAAATAGTGTGATGTGTCGAATATATGGTTTTGTGGTGCGTTTTGACGGCGCATATTTAAGGAGTGCATTTCTTCGAGTTCTGTTTTAACTGAACGCATTAAATAACCTTGCATCATTTCGACACTTTCACTTTTTTGAATTAAAGTTGCTTTAAAACGTTTGAGCACATTAATCATTTCAAATTCAATGTCTTCTAACATGTATATTGTATTCTTTTCATTATTAAATGATGATTTAGCTTTAAGTATGACACTTTTAATAATTTGTATTTCATCAACTTCAAAGTTATTTAAATAGGTTTGAAGTTGATAGGGAATTTCTTGAAGTAAATGATATTTTAAGGCATTATTATCAAATTCATTGGATTGATGATTTGTATGATTCGAATGAGAAGTATTATAGTTAACTATATGTTCACTATCATGCATATCATGCATATCATTATTCTCAGTTTCTTTATAGTCGGTATCATTAATATTGGTATCATTTGCGTATGATTTTGATACGTCTTGATGTATGATTTTAATATTTCTGGACGTATGATTTTGATATTTCTGGACGTATGATTTTGATACGTCCTTATCATTACTGACTTCTAAAGGGGTTTCATCTTGCTTAATTAAATAGACATCATCTTTTGTTACTACAGGTTTTTTAATATATAATTTGTTAGGTTTATTAAGACCTACTCTTATTTGGCTAAATAACTCTGCGCTTTGTAGTTCTTTTTTTATTTTAGAAAGTTTATTAGGACTACTAATGTTGAGAATCTCTTTTAAAGTTTCATTAGTAAAAATAAAAAATATATCTCCATTTTCATCAATCCAATTATTTTTTATTGATAAATCTAATCGATCACGTAAAATAGCATATGCTATTTTTGCATCATTAGAAATTTTAGTGTATTTAGGATTTGTAAAAAAAACTTTTGGTAATTGATAAAATTTTTCTCTTTGGATTTCATTAATATTAAAATTATTAGACATAGCAAAAAACCTCTTTCCTTGGATTGGGATTGAGGCAATAAAACAAAATTCACATTTAGATTATAAGTTTTGTACTTGCACTTATGTATATAGATATATATAATACAAGTATCAAAAATATATAAACAAACGAGCGCAAATCGTTTTATTACCCAAGGTTAATGCTACGCCAATAGCATTAACCTTTTTTATTTAATAAGCTAATATTATCATTTTTATAAATGTATATAAAGCGTTTTTAATGACTGAATAATAACTTTTATTAAAAAACACAGTCAATACCATATATTAGCCACCTAAATAGGTGGCTAATATACATAAATGCAAATGTATTTTACCATTAGGTGCCTAATAACCACCTAAAAACGTGATTTCTAAAGTGTTAGGTGGTAAAATTTAGGTACTAAATTAGGTACCTAAGGTGATTTTATTGAAGACTATTAAAATGATTGCAGATGAATTAAATGTAACCAAACAAACTATTGTTAATAATGCCAAAAACTTGAATATAACCTTCGAAAAGAAAAATGGAGTTAATTATATTAATGAAGAAGATTATTTAAAAATTGTTAATAAGATTAATAGAAAAGAAAGAGTATTTATAAATAATGACGAAGAGAAAATTCAAGAACATAATAAAGAGGAAACTAAAGAAGCTTCTAAAACTAGTTCTGTAGAAGAAGAAAAGTTGAAAATGAAAATTAATGAATTAGAAAAACAGATAGAAAACTTTAAAACAAGATCAGAAAAAGATAATACTTATATAGAAACTCTTACCGAACAATTGAATCAACAAAACAGTAATGTTAATACTCTAAATAGACTTTTAGAAAATCAACAAATTTTAGCTTTAGAAAGTAATAAAAAAATACAAAGACTAGAGAGTGAACTTGAAGAGGAACGGCAACTCAATTATTCATCGAATAATGCTCATAAAAATGAAAAGTATTTTAATACAGAAACAGTTAAAGATGTTAAATCGAATAGTGAAGACCAATTTGTTTCTCCAGATTCAGATAATGTAAATTTTGAAAATAATACTGAAAAAGATAATATTGAAATACGTCAAAATAACAATGATAATAATCATATTTATCAAGAACAACAATCTAAAAAGGGGTTTTGGAGTCGTTTGTTTCGTAATTAATTTATAAAATAAATAGCACGTTACAAAGGGTTAAAATTTGTAACGTGCTGTTTGCTATATAAAACTTCTGATAATCATTGGTTATGTAAACAGAGTGAATGAGGCAATCATAGTCCATACAGAACCTTTATTTGGCTCTCATTTGTGTTTTAAGAGCTTATGTAAAAAAACATATAAAATACCCCTTAAAATGCAAAATAAGGATATTAGCTTATCACATATGAGTTTTGGTTTTAGTACGACACTTTTTTAGGTGTGTAAGTGCGCCTTTGGATATAAAAATAAAAGCCAACCCAGACAAAGTGGATTGACTTTTTCTTTCGTACGGTCTGTTTATTTTTCCTTCGACGCCGTATCGTCGATGTAAATAAAAAAAGTTATGGGCTAAAAATCTACATCACTTTTTCAAGAATGTAGTAGCGATATTCGACACAAATTAATTTTTATAACTGCTCGGAATATCTCAAGCCGTTTCTTTGAATTTAAAATTAAAAATCGACGCAGGTCGATGACGGATCTACACTAGCGTTTGGAACAAACGTATAAGTGCGCCCTTACGGGAGTTAAGTAGATTATAACACTGGTTAGTAGAGGAATGCAAAATTATAAAGTGTGTTGAGTTAGATTAGACATTTTTCTTTTTAAAGACAAATACTACGATGATTAAGAAAATAATAATATAAACAATATTACCAATAAATAATTCATGCAGTTCTAATTTTGTGAATTTTTTCATGTTTTTATCAACAATTTGAACCATAATATTCATCATACTAATAGGGTTCCATTTTAACCATTCCCATTTATCTACAACAATTGTTAATATCCCTGACAAAATTGAAGTGGCAAAATACAATACAATACCGACAGCAATAGAGACACCGGGACTTTTCATTGCACATGAAATTAATAAGGTGATACTTAAGACTAACCATGTTCCAACATATGTACCTAGTCCAGTTAATAACATTTTACTTAATAACGATAACGCATCACCCTTACTTTCAAGGAGATTGATATCGTTGAAGAAAATAGCCGGTTCTGTTGCAAAGTTGAATTTATAATATAATTTTAACAAAAAGGAGTCTTCTGTATGAACTATTTCAGATATAAACAATTTAACAAGGATGTTATCACTGTAGCCGTTGGCTACTATCTAAGATATGCATTGAGCTATCGTGATATATCTGAAATATTAAGAGAACGTGGTGTAAACGTTCATCATTCAACGATCTACCGTTGGGTTCAAGAATATGCCCCAATTTTATATCAAATTTGGAAGAAAAAGCATAAAAAAGCTTATTACAAATGGCGTATTGATGAGACGTATATCAAAATAAAAGGAAAATGGAGCTATTTATATCGTGCCATTGATACAGAGGGACATACATTAGATATTTGGTTGCGTAAGCAACGAGATAATCATTCAGCATATGCGTTTATCAAACGTCTCATTAAACAATTTGGTAAGCCTCAAAAGGTAGTTACAGATCAGGCACCTTCAACGAAGGCAGCAATGGCTAAAATAATTAAAGCTTTTAAACTTAAACCTGACTGTCATTGTACATCGAAATATCTGAATAACCTCATTGAGCAAGATCACCGTCATATTAAAGTAAGAAAGACAAGATATCAAAGTATCAATACGGCAAAGAATACTTTAAAAGGTATTGAATGTATTTACGCTCTATATAAAAAGAACCGTAGGTCTCTTCAGATCTACGGATTTTCCCCATGCCACGAAATTAGCATCATGCTAGCAAGTTAAACGAACACTGACATGATATATTAGTGATTAGCTATATTTTTTACTTTGCAACAGAACCCTTTTTATTTAAAAATCTCAATATTAATAAAATTAAAGCTAAAAAAGGACGAAAGATTGAATGGTTAGAATTTTCTTTTGAACCTGAGAAACGTATTCATTCGAAACGACAATCTAATATGATAAGTACAGGCAAACCAAAACAATATATAAGCCGTGAAATGACGCCACAATGGTTAAAAAATAACACTTATGAACCAACCACATCTAAGACATCTGCGTATACAGAAGAAGAACGTCAAGCGTTTTTACAAAAAATGAAAAAGTAAAGGAGACCCAGTTATTTGATGAAAACTGTAAAGGAAGTTTCTGAACTTTTAGATGTCTCTAAACAAACAATTCATTATCATTTAAAAAGTTTACCTTCAAATTTGAAGGTAAACAAAGTAGGTAACAAATCATTAATAGATGATAATACAATAGATTATCTAAAAACAATTTTAAATAAAAAAACGACAAAAGAATCGACAAAATTTGATGAAAAATCGACAAACAAAACAGAATCATTAAATAACCAATATAGCAGTTATATCGATAAATACATAGAGCATTTAGAATCAGAAATTCGACAAAAGAATCGACAAATTGACGATTTAACAATTGCATTAAAACAAGAACAATCTTTGAATTTAAATAGCCAAAATATATTAAGTAATACCAAAAAAATAGAAACTGATAATATAGATTCAAAAGAAGATATCATTACTCCAAAAGCATCAAAAAAAAATGAACAAAAACAATCTATCTTTTCTAAACTATTCAAAAAAAAATAATGTATTCACGCCTAAAGGCGTGAATACATTATTTTCTCTAAAAAGAAATTATCACTTGTTAATTATAATATAGTTAATATTTAGCAAGTGAAGTGTGGTTTATCATATGCAAAAATCCCACTACTGTCCAAAGCAAAGTAGGGTTTTTATTTAATATACAAAATACAAAGCATTTCTATATTGACAAAGGATAAAAATCATACTAACTTATGAATATATGAGCATATATTCATAAGTTAGTATGATTTTCTTCGAGTAACAAAACATTAATTGAAATTTTATATTTTTTAACTCTATAGTTATAAAAACAAAAATTCAAATTATAGAAAATATTTTTCATCATTAAAAAGAGGAGGGATTAAATGGAAAACGATCACAATCATAATCATACACATGGCGCGAACAAAAAGACTTTATTAATTAGTTTTATTATTATTACAAGTTACATGATTGTAGAAGGGTTAGGTGGTTTCTTTACTAACAGTCTTGCGTTAATTTCAGATGCTGGTCATATGTTAAGTGATTCTATTTCTTTAGGTATTGCTTTAATTGCATTTACTTTAGGAGCGAAGCAAGCTAATACAAATAAAACTTTTGGCTACAAAAGGTTTGAAATACTAGCAGCTGTACTTAATGGTATTACTTTGATGTTAATAGCTATCTATATTTTTTATGAAGCTATTGAGAGATTTAAAAACCCCCCTGAGGTAGCTTCTACAGGCATGTTAATTATCGCCTTGGTAGGCTTGTTTATTAATATTATTGTGGCTTGGATAATGCTGCGCGGGAGCGATGTAGAAGAAAACTTAAATATGCGTGGAGCATATTTGCATGTAATAAGCGACATGCTTGGATCTATAGGTGCAGTTATAGCAGCCCTTCTCATTATATTTTTTAGATGGGGGTGGGCGGATCCTTTAGCAAGTGTGATTGTAGCAATTTTAGTACTACGTAGCGGCTTTTATGTAACAAAATCAAGTCTTCATGTATTAATGGAGGGAGCACCAAGCAATATAAATACAAAAGACATTATTAAAACTATTAAAAAATTCAAAGAAGTTAAAAATATTCATGACTTTCATGTTTGGTCAGTAACTAGCGGATTAAACGCGTTATCTTGTCATATTGTTGTAGAAGATACAATGACCATTACTGAAAATGAGTTTTTACTTAAACGTATAGAACATGAACTCAATCATCAAAATATTCAACATGTCACAATACAGACTGAAACTTCTAACAATAATCATAGTGAAAAATTGTTTTGTATCGTGAAAGAAGAAGACAGTCAACATCATCATTAAATAAACAGCCATTATTTTTTAATAATGGCTGTTTATTTAATTATTCCAATATATTTAATATATCTTTTTTGTTATTTTCAAATCCCACGTAATATTTAAACAACTTTTTTTTACCCCAAAAAATTTTTTTATAAAAAACAAATAAGGGAACAATTCGGTTGCCTGATATTTTTTTCATTTCTTCTTCTAAGTCCAAATTTTGACTTACATCTTTATGACTATAACTAATCTCTTGAGAGTTTAAATACCTTTTTGATTCTTGGCAATCAGAGCATGTAGGTCTTGTGTAAAGCTCAAGTTGTATATTTTTATCCAAATATATCTCTCCTAATATAAGTTTTAGCATACATTTTATACAAGTGTACCTCTTAAAACAAACTATAAATATTAATTTTTTATATGAAACTTTTGTATTGACTTATACCTACTAGGGGTATAATATAGATTCCAACAAGAGATACCCCGTTAGGGTATATGAGGAGGGGTGAAATTGAACACTACTACTGTTAAAAACAATGACGCATTGCTCAATAGACTCAAAAGATTAGAAGGACAAATGCGCGGTTTACAATCAATGATAGCAGAAGATAGATATTGTATAGATGTACTAGTACAAATAACAGCAATACAATCAGCCCTAAAACAAGTGGGTTTTATAGTAACTGAAGACCATATATCTAATTGTGTAAGTGAAGGTATTAAAAATGGCAACGGAGAAGAAAGTATCAAAGAATTGATGGTTGTATTAAAACAATTTTCAAAATAGGAGGAAAGAAATAATTGAGTGAAAATATTAAAAAAACCTCATTAGGTATCACAGGCATGACATGTGCAGCTTGCTCGAATAAAGTAGAAAAAAATCTAAATAAATTAGATGAAGTTAACGCTAATGTAAATCCTTCTACAGAGAAAGCTACAATTGAATATAACCCCAATGTTACATCATTAGAAGATATTGCAAATACAATTCAAAAAACAGGTTATGGAGTTTTAACCGAAAAAGTGGATCTCGATGTAATGGGAATGACGTGTGCAGCTTGTTCGAATAAAATCGAAAAAGTTTTAAATCGAATCTCAGGTGTAAATAAGGCTACAGTTAATTTAACCACAGAAAGTGCTACTGTAGAATACAACCCTGATATGACGTCTGTAGATGAATTTCAACAACGTATTAAAAACCTAGGGTATGAGGCACAACCTAAAAAAGAAGCATCAGAAAAAAGTTCCCAAAAAGAAAAACAATTAAAACGACAGTTAATTAAATTAGTTGTTTCAGCTGTTTTAGCAGCTCCATTGTTAATGACAATGTTCGTTCATTTATTTGGTATTCAAATACCACATATATTTATGAACCCGTGGTTCCAATTTGTATTAGCAACGCCTGTTCAATTTGTTATTGGTTGGCAATTTTATGTAGGCGCTTATAAAAACCTTCGTAATGGGTCAGCAAATATGGATGTTCTTGTCGCTTTAGGTACAAGCGCAGCCTTCTTTTATAGTATTTATGAATCGATTAAGTGGTTAATTAATACAAATTATGAGCCACACCTATATTTTGAAACAAGTGCTGTATTAATTACTTTAATTCTTTTCGGAAAGTATTTAGAAGCACGTGCTAAAACACAAACAACAAATGCGTTAAGTAAATTGTTGAATTTACAAGCTAAAGAAGCACGTATATTACGCAACGGTGAAGAGACTATGGTTCCTTTAAGTGAGGTAAAAGAAGGAGACTATTTAGTTATCAAACCAGGAGAAAAAATACCAGTAGATGGCAAAATAATTAAAGGTATGACTTCAATTGACGAGTCAATGTTGACAGGTGAATCTATTCCTGTTGAAAAAATGCAAAATGATAATGTTATAGGATCAACAATGAATAAAAATGGAGCAATTACTGTTGAAGCAACAAAAGTTGGTAAAGATACAGCTCTTGCCTCCATTGTTAAAGTTGTCGAAGAAGCGCAAGGTTCTAAAGCGCCAATACAAAGACTAGCAGATATTATTTCTGGATATTTTGTACCTATCGTTGTAGGTATCGCGATTTTCACATTTATTATATGGATTTCATTAGTTCAGCCGGGACAATTTGAACCAGCCTTAGTTGCTGCAATAGCAGTATTAGTTATCGCTTGTCCTTGTGCGTTAGGCTTAGCTACGCCTACTTCTATAATGGTGGGTACCGGAAAAGCTGCTGAAAATGGCATTCTATTTAAAGGTGGAGAACACATTGAAGGTACACACGCTATTAATACAGTTGTTTTAGATAAAACTGGCACTATAACAAATGGCACACCTGAAGTCACTGATTTTAGTGGAGATGATCAAACATTACAATTGTTAGCTAGTGCAGAAAAAGGTTCTGAACACCCACTAGCTGAAGCTATCGTAAGTTATGCTAAAGAAAAATCATTAGAATTTTTAGAAGTAGACCATTTTGAAGCTATACCAGGGCGCGGTATAAATGCAACAATTGATGGTAAAGAACTTTTTGTCGGAAATCGAAAACTAATGAGTGAAAAAGGAATCCAAACTAATGAAGCTGAAACAAATCTCGCTCAATTTGAAAAAGAAGGAAAAACTGCAATGCTTATAAGCGTAGATAACGAATTGAGAGGGGTTGTCGCTGTAGCTGATACAGTTAAAGATACTGCCCAACAAGCTATTCAAAAACTTCATGAATTAGGTATTGAAGTTGCTATGTTAACTGGTGATAACAAACGTACCGCACAAGCAATAGCAAAACAAGTTGGTATAGACACGATTATTGCAGAGGTTTTACCAGAAGAAAAAGCTTCTAAAGTAGCAGAAATTCAATCTGAAGGTAAAAAAGTAGCTATGGTTGGAGATGGTGTCAATGATGCTCCAGCACTAGTTAAAGCAGATATTGGTATTGCCATTGGTACAGGTACAGAAGTTGCAATCGAAGCTGCTGATATAACTATTTTAGGAGGAGACCTTTTATTAATTCCAAAAGCAATAAAAGCAAGTAAATCTACAATTCGTAATATTCGCCAAAATCTATTTTGGGCGTTTGGTTACAATGTTGCAGGTATCCCTATAGCAGCAATTGGTCTGCTAGCACCTTGGGTTGCGGGAGCAGCAATGGCTTTAAGTTCTGTAAGTGTTGTCACAAACGCTTTACGTCTAAAACGTATGAAATTATAAGAATCTTATATTTCTTGAAAGGAGGTGACAACATTGACTAACGAAGTTATTAATGTAGAAGGTATGAGCTGTGACCATTGCAAGCATTCAATTGAAAAAGCATTAAATGGATTAGATGGTGTAACATCTTCAGAAGTAAGCTTGGCGAATGGGAATGTGGAAGTTGAATTTGATGAAAATCAAGTAGCTTTCAACGACTTTAAAGAAGCTATTGAAGATCAAGGTTACGATGTAATTAAATAATTTAAATAGTTGGGCATATCGTTTAATGATATGCCCTTATTAAAAATTAAGGAGGATAAAAATATGAATCATAATCATGAATATCATTCAAACAAACCCGAAATTAAAGCAAATGTTGTATATAGAGATGGTAATATAGAAATTACGTTAGAAGATGAATTTAATAATGCCCCATTATTAGATACTATGCATGAAAAAGAAATGCATTTCGTTTTAGTATCTAATGACATGGAGAAATATTACCACCTACACCCTCAAAAAAAGCATGAAGGTTTATTTATAATTAACCAACAATTAGAGCCAGGAACTTACCAGGCTTTTGTTGATGTTACACCAAAAAACCATGTGTATTCCGTTCATCCTATTGAACTGCAAATTGGAGATAAAATAACCTCTACAACATCTTTAAATTCTGATAAAAATTGGGTAAAAGTTAACAAAGGAGTTCATGTAACTTTAAATTCTATAAGTGCTAAAGAAGATGAACATGTCCCTTTAACTTTCAATACAGAATTAACTCCCCAACCTTATTTAGGAGCTTTAGGACATGTGATTATATTTGATGAGCAATTAACTGATTATATTCATGTTCACCCAGAATCACCTGATTCTACAACCTTTTATGCTCATTTTCCTAAAAAAGGGATGTATAAAATTTGGGCAGAATTTAAATTTAATGATGAAGTGCATAGATTTACTTATAATATTAAAGTTGCATAAATCTATTAGCAAAAGCTTAAAAATCAGTAAATTGTAAAGAGTTATTTAGATAATACAAAACGCTTTATAAAAAATCGAAAATTTAAGATAGAAAGTTGATGAATAAAGTATCAAAAAATTGTAGTGGTTGTTTATATTGCAACATTCACTGAATTTTTATAGTTAATAACCTATTATTTAAGGAGTAATTTATTGATTAAGTTTGAATATTTTGAGGAGAAAGATTTTGATTTATTAATAAACTGGATAAACTCTCCTGAACTTTTAGTCAAATGGGCAGGTACAGATTTTAATTATCCCCTAGATGAAGAACAATTAAAGGAATATATTAAAGACACAAATAAAGAAAATTCTAGTAAAATAATTTATAAAGTTATCATTGAAGAAAATAATTCAAAAAAAATTATAGGTCATATTGCTTTAAATAATATAGATTTTAAAAATTGTTCCGCCACGTTAAGTAAAGTTTTAGTAGGTGATCCGCAAATGCGTGGCCAAGGATTAGGCCCTAAAATAATAAAGAAATTATTGAAAAAGGCTTTTGAAGATTTGGGACTACACAGAATTGAATTAGGTGTTTTTGCCTTTAATAAATCAGCTATTAAAAGTTACAAAAAGATTGGATTTATAAAAGAAGGAGAAAAAAGAGACTTTAGAAAATTAAATGGAGAATATTATAATTTATGGCAAATGAGTATGTTAGAAAGCGAATGGTCTTGAATAATTTTAAACAAAAATAGTCCTCTTATTTTAATAAGAGGACTATTTTTGTTTATTTAGAGCGTACTCAAAAATGACATTTTGTATATAAAATTTATTTTGATTCATAAGTAATTCAGCTAATGACTTCTATTTTATTAATTTTAGCTATATATTAATATAGAAATAATAGTAAACATCTAATTAACTAAGATAGACAATTACAAAGACTTTACACTAAAATTCTTCTGAGTATGTTGAGGGGAATTATTGACAGAATTATCTTTTTTACTGTTTTAAATCTTTCACATATCTTTCCAATGCTAAATAATCTACACACATTGATTCAAAAAATGAAACTTTTTTTATCACAGCATTTTTATATACTTTTTGGGCTTTATTTACGATTCTTTGATTTTCTTGCCTAATAAAAATTAATTGGTTAGTTAATAAGTTATAATATTCTAAATCTTGCTCCTTTATGTATTGCATATCTATTTTAGAAAGATATTTATCAGGAACAGGTATCATATTTAAAAATAATAGATATCCTAATCTATTTTGAATATTATTAACCTCAAACAATTTTATTGATAGTTGATTATTTAGTTTTTTATTTTCTTTAGGGGAACTTAAAGGGACAAAATAATTAAGATCATTAATAGATAATACAACTCCTAAATAAGGACGAGTGGATTTATTTAATAATACTCTCTCATCTACATTTCTTAATTCATTAATATAATCTTCATCAACATAGTATAATTTCATAATTTCTCCTACAGTATAAAAATAAAGCGACCAAATATTTGGTCGCTTTTCAATGTCTACTTGTGGCAAGACCTCTCCATTTTTTCAATTCCAACTTTTAGCATGGACTCTCTATTTTTTCAATGTCTACTTGTGGCAAGACCTCTCCTATATACATTTTAAATTTTAGCACTGTATAAATCATATGTCAATTTTTTATCTTTATATTATATTTCTCAGAACCGTTCAAATTGGTTTTCTAAGAGAAAAATGATTAAAGATTTACTAACTGATTTTTCATTAGAAATAAAGCAGGTAGACGCTTGGTACAAAATACTTTCTACACCGATACAAATCCACAATTGATTGGAAAGAGTAAAATCCTTTGACAAGCTAATTACCGTATTGTTGATAGTATAAGAAAAGACTTATTAACCAAAAAAATCCTACAAAATCAATAATAATAGTCTTTTACATTTCTCCACCAACCAATGTTATAGTCCAATTAACGAAAATGATTAGCAAAGTAATGATCCCTCTCTGCGACTAGATTGATTCTTGATAGATAGGCGAACTATATATATCATGTTCTAATATACGACCTTTGATAAGTTATTTTCTCTTAATCTAAATTTGTTATCATTTTTTCTTTTTAAATAAATTTTTGGTAATAATAAATGCAACTACATATAACTCAACTGTTACCATTAATGGTAACGTGAAAAGACCCATATACATAAATATATCATTTGCGTGCATTATTCTATCCCAATCATCAACGACACTGATGAAGTTCCACACAAAATACCCTGTAGGGACCCCAAATATTATTAAACCTATAATCATTTTTAACAGTAATTGTTTATCTCTTAGACTCATCGTAGCTATTTTAATGTCTTCTAACGTTAACCAAGATTTTTTTTGAGATGTACTAATTTTTAAATCCTTTATTCCTGTTATATCTTTTTCTGTCTGATATCCTAAGGCATCTTTTAGAATTAATTTATCTCTACCATTAATACTCACTCTATCTATAATTTCTCTTTCAATAATACAATTATTTACATTTTCTGCAAAATAGTTTTTTCTACGTCGTTTTCCTACAAATGGAAATATAAAAATAGGGAATAATAACGAATAAAGAACAAGTAATATAGCTGGCAAACTAATTTTATCCCAATCTGTTATATATTTAATCACTTCTTCTTTAGGATATGCACTGAGTGAATAAAAAATCATTGCTAACAAGTACATTAATGCTACTAGTGTTATAAATATGTATAAAATTATATTGATTATCAGTGTTTTTACTCTTTCCATCTTTTGTCTTTTATATAAAATATTTTGACTTAGAATTTGAATAAGCGCATATATAATATATATTACTGCAAAAATCCCTACTTCGTTAAAATTCTTGTATAGGTCAATCAAGAAATCCATATTTTTGAAATACACGTTAACTCCTCCAATTAAAGTGTATAACAGGTTACTAAGACTTATAAATTTTTGCTTAAGTTATGCCATATTCTCATATAGCCCATAAGTTCTGTGTATTCAGACTTCAACATACCGTTAAGTAAATCATAAACATCATCAAATTCTTTATTTATAATTTCATAAACAACTTTTGTTTTATTTCTATACATCCACTCTGCCACGCGTTCTGTTTCACTAGTACCATCTTTTAAAGTAACGGGTTTAACTTCAATTTCATTTAATTGTTTAAGTATCTTATTTTTACTCCAATGTACATTATTTAAATACTTCTTCTTTTTCAAATCAACAAACTTTTGTAAATTATTATTTATCGGTTGTTCATTATTAATATCAGGAACCTCCCACATTTTCGTATAATAAGACAGATTTAAAACAATTTTCTTAGTATCAAAAATATTAAAAATATTTTTGATATCTAGTATATCTAAATATTCATTAGAAAAACGTATACAGTTTTCTAAAAAATTACTATATTCTTTTTTCAGAAGTTCATATTTTTCTTTATTATCTATATCGTGATCCCTATGTATATTTTGTGCTATTTCTCTAGAATCTTTAATAACAGATTTAAATAATGATAGTTTATTTGAAAAATAACGTACGTCGTCTAATGATTTTGCCAGTGTATCACTTAATTGATTTAGGTAATCTATCATTATACTTTTATTATGTATATTCTCATTCTGTCTAATATATTTTGCTATTCTATTTTGATTAGGTAGCAACTCTTCGATTGATATATTACCTCGTTTTATTTTTTCAGGTTTTGTTACATCATCTCTTAATATTTCATCGATCATATCTTCATTAACATACTTTACTTTTTTGAATGCAAACTTCCTTTTTTGTGGGTAATGATATTTATTCCAATTTTGGTTTGTTCCATTTTCTATATTATTTAAGATATCATTACTTTTATTTTTTACATAGTCTGTTGTGACACTTCGCTTTTTGCTATCTTCCTCATAAATTGAAAAATAATTCCCATTAATAATATACGCAGCTTCTTCCAGAGAATACCATCTTTCCTTTTTGCCATCTATCTCCAAGAATTTTTTATAATTACTTTTAAAAATTTCTTGTTCCATACTTAAATCAGACCCCTCTAAAATTTCTTCGATATTGTCATCAGTTAATTGATTATTCATCCAATAATTAAAATCTAAGTCATTGATTCCTTTGTTATTAATGATAATCACGCTATTACCTCCAAAAACCGAATAAATTTTTTCACCTATTATTTTATCACTTCATTTGCGAAAATTTAATCAATCACAGATATCTTTGATTAATTCTATTTATATTTCCTAAACGATGCGCATCAATAGGATAGAAAGGATGTTTCACATGAAAATTCAATCTAATTTCAAAAAAGGTGGCTATTCAACTGAAATAGCTTCCAATTATATTGATAATAAAAAACCCATTTATAGCTTAAGTACAGAACTTTATCCGCAACAGCGTTTTGAGAATAATCAGCCTACCGGAGAAATTATTGCGTATAAAGCCTGGTTTGTTCAAGAAGGCTTACCGCCCTTCACAGTTAAATTCGAAAATGAAGTGACATTACCTAATTATATGAGCGTCATTACTTTTGATCATTTAGAAGCTTGTGAAGTCCGTTATGATGTTTACTTCAAAGCTTCAGATCTGAAGGAGGTTAAATAATGACAGCCAAAGAGCTCGAACAATATCTCCTACAAAGCTTAAATATGGCACTAGGATCCATGATGCAAGGCGAAACCAGTTATACCAATAGTTTCACCTGCAAGGTCACGGAAGAAGGTTTTTACTTTCTTCCTCGCCTGCCTGCAGGCTATATTGTGGACGATGACTTATATCAAAAAATATTTCTCATTGCGAGTGCAGCTTTATATCCCAAATTCACATTGTTAAAACAGAATTCTGCGTATTTCGTACCTATGGATACCGACGATATTCATACGCAACGCGCTTTGTTTTTCCCATGGCAACAAGGGATATCAGAACGCTTAGTGATTTCTGATTTAGATCGTTTTACGTCGTCTCTAACGAATCAACAAATTCTGATCATGAAACAATTAACTTTAAACTATCAAAACATTACATCTATAGCGATCGCAGGTAATTCAGGCAGTGGTAAATCTTATATGCTGACGTACTTACTAAGTGTATTAAAACCGATATCAGAACTCATTATTGTTGACCCTAAGTTTGATACACCGAGCCGTTGGGCACGTATTCATGATATTACTGTGATTCACCCTCATCAAAATCGATCTAAGTCTGATTTTTTATCTGAAATTAATGAAAACTTAAGTCATTGCCTTCAAGTTATTCAACAACGACAAACCATTCTTTATGACGATCCAGACTATCAATTTGATCACCTAACCATTGTGATTGATGAAGTGCTCGCTTTAGCTGAAGGACCATTAAAGACGCGTTCTTTTCATTACTATCTCAAATTGCTTTATTAGGTCGTGCCACCAAAGTTCATTTATTACTGGTGTCTCAACGATTTGATCATCAAACCATCCCGGTTTCCGTTAGAGAACAACTCAATGTGCTGATTCAAATCGGTAATATTAATAAAAAAACCACACAATTTTTATTCCCCGATTTAGATCCAGAAGGTATTGTGATACCCATTGGTAAAGGGACAGGTCTAATCCAAGTGATTGATAGTGAATCTCCCTATCAAGTCTTACCCTTGTTATGTCCGACTTACTATACGAAAGCAGGTGTATTGTGATGAGGAAAACCTATTTCATGCGTGTGTATGATATTATCATTTACTTGTTCCTGTTCGCTATTTTGACAGTTATGGTTAGTAAACTCTTTGTCCTATTAAACTTTATTGTGTCTCAAATTGATATTATCGATACGCGAAACGTCACACACTATATCACAATCATTTCAAATGGTGTATATCAACTTACATTTTACTTATTAGTCTTAGCATTGATGTTAATAGTTATCGATTTAATGATTCGTTTATTGAAAGATCAACTCACGAATCATATCAAATCTGTTTATCACACAATGGTTTTACGACATTATCTTAAACAAGATGTTGACACAGACACGACTCAGGATTGGCAAAATAACGGCAAAAGTAAAACAAATTCTGTCCAGCAATACTTTAATAAAATGGTTGGAAAATCGCTCGTTGATGTTCGTCAAAATGAAGTCCGTGTGGCAATTAAAATTCCCCGGAAACAGCAAGCTCACGATATATTAAAAAAGATTGAACCTCAAATTCATGAAGAAATTACACATATGCACCCGAATTATTACTTTTCAAAACCTCAACGTCATCATCGTTATCTATGGTTTGCAGGCCACAAACGTTAAGATACACATGCGTTGTGGTACACGAAGTGATAAACACAACGCATGTGTATCTTAACAGTGCCATGGGGTTACTACGACCCCCCATGGCATCATTAATCAATAATCACAGAAAGGATGTCCATGATGACGAAAGATAAGCGTTCGAATAAGTGGGCTTTTTTAATATATGAAGAAAGCACGCCATCTAACTATCAAGATATTTTGGAACAGATGCATATTCCTTATATTTTAAGCCCGTGGCACAATCAAGATATAGATCAATCAACGGGATTAATCAAAAAATCACATAAACACGGTGCTTTATTCTTTGATTCTTTAAAAAGTTATTCTCAAGTCTCTGAACTACTTCAACAACACTTAAATACACCGAGGCATATTGAAATTATTATGTCTCCTAAGGGCATGTTTGATTATTTTATTCATGCCTCTAATTCAGATAAAACGCTTTATGATATCAATGATATTGAAAGTGGTTGTGGTTTTGACTTAAACCAATTTTTATTAGATCAAGGTCAGTCCGAAGTGTTTAATAACATTATTGATATGATTGAAAATCACAATTTTATAGAATTTCAAGATCTAGTGATGTATGCGCGACAACATCATCCATCTTATTTAAATTTGATTATCCAACGGACGTATTTTTTTGCGAAATATTTAGATTCAAGGCGACATACGTTCAATCATAAATAGTGTGATGTGTCGAATATATGGTTTTGTGGCGCGTTTTGACGTCGCATATTTAAGGAATGCATTTCTTCGAGTTCTGTTTTAATTGAACGCATTAAATAACCTTGCATGGCTTCGACACTTTCGCTTTTTTGAATTAATGTTGCTTTAAAACGTTTGAGCACATTAATCATCTCAAACTCAATATCTTCTAACATGTATACTGTATTCTTTTCATTATTAAATGATGATTTAGCTTTAAGTATGACACTTTTAATAATTTGTATTTCATCAACTTCAAAGTTATTTAAATAGGTTTGAAGTTGATCGGGAATTTCTTGAAGTAAATGATATTTTAAGGCATTATTATCAAATTCATTAGATTGATGATTTGGATGATTCGAATGAGAAGTATTAGGGTTGGCTATATGTTCACTATCATTCATATCATACGTATCATTATTCTCAGTTTCTTTATTCTCAGTATCATTAATATCAGTATCATTAGACTTACAAATTGTTAGTTCTTGAACTATATTTTCGTTAGTTCTTGAACTAATAATTTGTTTGTTCTGGAACTTACGATTTGTTAGTTCCTTGTCATAACTAGGTTCTAAAAGGTATATTTTGTTAGGTCTATTTAGTCCTTGTCTTTCATTTATAATTAAATTGAATTTTTCTAGCTCTTTTTTCAATTTGATAATTTTAGGTTCTCCGTATTGTAAAATGGAACATAATTGTTTATTTGTATATAGTAGATATATATTATTTTCTTCATCAATCCAGTTATTGATTTTGGATAATTCAAAACGATCTTTTAATAGAGCATACATAACCTTTGCGTCAGTTGTCATTTTAGAAAAATGACCATCTTCAAATAAAAATTTTGGGAGTTGGTAAAAACGAGATGTTTCAAATTCACTAGCAGAAATTTTTTTGAATTTTGACAT